>CAZGQB010000569.1:0-1500 GCA_964527055.1 uncultured Sulfuritalea sp. | reverse complement strand
GGGTTGCTTCAGCGGCTGGGTAGCCAGGCGCCGTTCGAGCAGTTCGCGGATGCGTGCGCGGGCTGTGTGGCCATCGCCGGCGGAGAAGCGCCACCACGCGGCTACAAACCATTCGTCGCAGATGGCCCTTAGCCCAACATGCCGATAGCCGATGGCGAAATCTTCAATGGTGCGCTCATGCAATTGCCCAGCCCGGTCGATGGTCAGCACCCGTTCGATGTGCGTCCAGGTTTCGCTGCCATGACATCCGGCATTCATCGCCACGGCCCCGCCGATCGTGCCTGGGATGCCGGCCAGAAATTCGGCACCGGCCAGGTCATGGTTAGCTGCAAAGCGCGCCAGCTTTGGACTTGCCACGCCGGCTTCGGCGTAGATCAGGCCGGTTGCCTCCAGGCGCAGACCACTTAAGCCGCCGCTGCCGCCATGAGTCAGTATCACGGTGCCGTCAAAACCGCCGTCACGTACCAGCAGATTTGAGCCCAAGCCGACGAACAGCAAAGGTTCATCGTGACGCAGGGATCGCATGAATGTCTGCAGGTCGTCCAGATCCGCCGGGCGGAAGACCCGGGCCGCGTGCCCGCCCGCACGCCATGACACATGACGCGCCATCGATTCGTCACGTAGCAAGGTGCCGCGCAATGAGACGGGCTGGGCAGGGGTTGGCAAGAAACCGGACTTCGGCATGTTTGAGACTCAAGCCTCCGCGCTGGCCAGCTTGCCAGGCACTGCACCAATCGATCCCGCACCCATGGTGATCACCACATCACCATCACATGCCGCATCAAGAATGGCCTGGGGCATGAGGCTTATATCGTCGACGAATATGGGCTCGACCTTGCCTGCGACACGCACCGCCCTGGCCAGCGTGCGCCCATCGGCAGCGACGATGGGCGGTTCGCCGGCGGCATAGACATCCGCCAGCAGCAGGGCATCGAAGCCGGACAGAACCTTGACGAAATCCTCGAAGCAATCGCGGGTTCGGGTGTAGCGATGCGGCTGAAAAGCCAGTACCAGACGGCGGCCGGGGAAGGCCCCACGCGCAGCTGATAGCACGGCGGCCATTTCGACCGGATGATGGCCGTAGTCATCGATCAGGGTGAACGTTCCGCTCCCGCGCGAAGCAGGCAATGTAATCTCGCCATAGCGTTGGAAACGGCGCCCCACGCCTTTGAATTCAGCCAGCGCCTTGACGATGGCAGTATCGTCGACGCCGACTTCGGTCGCCACGGCAATGGCGGCCAGGGCGTTCAGAACATTGTGATGCCCCGGGATGTTGAGCACGATAGCCAAACGGCTGACGCTGCCATTGACCCGCACGCAATCGAAGCGCATTTGCCCATCGATGGCTTCGATATTTTCGGCACGGAAGTTGGCGGTCGAGTCTGCACGGATGCCATAGGTGACGATTTGCTTGCTGATGCGCGGCAAGATTTCGCGCACATTGGCATCGTCTTCGCAGAGCACCGCGATGCCATAGAAAGGCAAGCGCTGGACGAAATC
>CAZGQB010000568.1:0-1501 GCA_964527055.1 uncultured Sulfuritalea sp. | reverse complement strand
CGAGATGTATACGACGGTGAGCACCATGAAAATGAAGGCCTGCAGCAGGATGATCAGGATGTGGAAGATCGCCCAGCCGGCAGAGAACACGACGCCGGGCAGAAAAGTCACCCAGGTGGCGAATAGGCCAGAGATAAGCATGAAGACCAGCTCGCCGGCATACATATTGCCGAACAGTCGCATGCCCAGGCTCACCGGCTTGGACAGGTACTCGACGAGATTGAGGAAAAGATTGGGAATCGCCAGCACGATCTTCGCGAACGTCCCGTGCGCATGGAACGGCGCGGTGAAGAGTTCCTTGGCGAAACCACCACCGCCCTTCGCCTTGATCGAATAGAAGATGATCAGGAGGAAAACCGTGATCGACATGCCGAACGTCGTATTGATGTCGGCAGTCGGCACCATGCGGGCATAGGTGTGGTGCGCCACGTCGGAACCTGCGACCTGCGTGACGATCCAGCCAGGCAGGTCGAGCGGCAGGAGATCCATGGCATTCATGAAGACGACCCACACGAAGATCGTCAGGGCGAGCGGCGCGATGAACCGCCGGTCGCCGTGGAACGTGTCCTTCACCTGGCTGTCGACGAATTCGACGACCAACTCGACAAAGGCCTGTGCCTTGGAGGGCACGCCGGCGGTCGCCTTGCGCGCCTGCGTCCAAAGCAGGAAGCAGGCGAACAAGCCCAGCGCCAGCGAGATGACCCATGAATCCAGGTGGATGGCGCCATCACCGAGCGCGACCTTGTTATGGGTCAGATGGTGGACGATGTATTCGGTCAAACCGCCGGGGCTCGATTCAGCGCTCACGTACGATACCTATGACTTGATCTTGCTAATGAGGAGGAATGCGACGGTGGTACCCGCTGCTCCCGCCAGCAAAGGCAGGGGCGGCAACCCTAAGCGGGCGAGCGCGACATACAGCGCTGCCAGCACCACCAGCCACTTCAGGACGATTCCGGTGATCAGGCCTGCCAGTGCCAGCCCTGCCGACGGCACCTGCATGGACAGTGATCTCCATGCGTACAGCAGAGTCCCCAGAACCACGGCTCCGCCACCTATCGCCGCCGCCTGGAACGAGCTGCCATCCCGCAAAAGGAAAGCCAGCGCGATTCCGGTCGCGACGACGGCCTGGAAGACCATCGCGCGGAGCGCAAGGCGACGATTGGCGGCCATGGAATTGAGCACGCGTCGCATCACCATTTTCGACGAAAGGCAGCGCAAAACCGCCCTGCCAAGCCGCGAGATTATAGCAGCTGTTTTTTGAGGCGAACAAGCCGAAATGACCGGAAAAAGGGCAGCGCCCGCACCCTCGCGCCGCCGCGACGCTTCACCTCCCGACACCCGGCCCACCCTTGACGCACAGCTGCGAATCGGCCCGGATCTGCCGCCAGCGCCAGCTATCCCATCCGGCAAGCGCCCGGAACACAGGCCCGGACCTGATCGCCCGCCGTAAGCTCCCCCGTAAGGCGCTGACCAAAGTCTGCGAGGTCGCTTGTGATTG
>CAZGQB010000567.1:0-1506 GCA_964527055.1 uncultured Sulfuritalea sp. | reverse complement strand
CGGGTCGTCGCGGTCGAGAGCGATCGCATCGAGACGCGGACGGGGACGTCGGCGGTGGTGACGGTGGCGAACGGCGGCCCCCTGCCCACCCTCGTCGTGCCGAAGAGCGTGGCCTTCGACGGGACGTTCGCGTGGTCGGGACGCGCTCCGGGCGCGACGAAGGTCGAGCTCCTGCGGGGCGCGTGGAAGGTGGCGGAGGCCGACGTGAAGGGCGACGCGTTCCGCGGCTCGATGCCCGTCGCGGAGGCGGGTCTCGGGCTCGGGACGGTCACGCTCCAGGTGCGCGCCGTCCGGACGAAGGGGCCCGCCTCGCGCAGCGCGTTCGCCACCGTGACCGTCGAGCCCCCCGCGCTGCGGAAGGCCGTCAAGGGCGCGGGCGGCAAGCCCGGCTGGCACGTGACGCTGACGCCCGCCGCGGGCAAGCCCCTGGAGCTGGTGCTCCCGTCGCTCGGCGGCCCCGGCCAGGAGCCGCCGCGGAAGGGCATCGAGGCGAAGACGAAGGACGCGCTGAAGGAGGTCCTGGTGGAGGGCGAGGTCGAGGTGAAGGCGGCGGGCCTCTACCAGCTCATGGTGAATGCGGGGGGCCGGTTCACCCTCGAGGTGGACGGGAAGCCCGTGGCGCCGGCGGCCGACCTGGCCCCGAGCGTGCAAGCCCACTTCCTCTCGCACCTGGAGGCCGGGTGGCACCTGGTGCGCATGCGGCTCGCGCCGAAGGGCGCCCCGGAGCTGACCGTGCTGCTCGGCGGCGACCGCGTGACGGCCCCCCTCGGGGGGGACGGGGTCCGGCAGGCCGCGGGGGGCAGGAAGTAGCCCCGCGCACCGGGGGGTGCGTGGACCGCTCCCCTCCCGAGTACGATCGCGCGCCATGACCGGGCGCGTGTCCAGCTACGAGATCCTCGAGTCGTTCCTCGTGAGCGGCCCGAGCACCTTCTTCCGGGCCCGCAGCGCGGTCCTCGGGAACCTCGTGATCCTGCGGCGGGTCACCCTCGACCCCACGCGCGCCGACGATGCCCGCGCGACGTTCTTCCGCGAGATGCGGCACGCCGCGGGGCTGCAGATCCCCGGCATGGTGCGGATCCTCGATGCCTTCGAGGCCGACGGGGCGCTGTGGAGCGTGCAGGAGAACCGGATCGGCACGCAGTCCGAGAAGATCGTCCTCGATCGCGGCCCGGTCCCCCTGGTCGACGCCGCGCGCTGGGGCGGCGAGATCGCCGACCTGCTCGCCCACCTCCACTCGCGCGGGTTCGTCAGCGGCCGCGTGGCCCCGCGCTGGGCGCTGGTCGACGAGCAGGGCGCGGTGCTGGCGGCCTGGACGAAGAGCGCGGACCTCGCCGCGGGGCTGTGGCCCCTCCGCCCCGCCGTCGCCGCGTGGTCGGCGTTCACGGCCCCCGAGGAGCTCGCGGGCGCAAAGACGTCGCCCGAGGCCGACCTCTACTCGCTCGCCGCCACGATCGTCATTTTGTTTGCGCGCAACTATGCGTCGCGCGACCAGTTGCGGCAACTGAC
>CAZGQB010000566.1:0-1506 GCA_964527055.1 uncultured Sulfuritalea sp. | reverse complement strand
TCGACCTGCGCGACTTCGAGACCAAGCAGATCGTGGTCAACCCGATCTTCAAGTCGGAGCACGGCGGTGCCTTCGTTACCGCCAATACCGAATACATCATCGAGGCCGCGCAGTACGCTTCGCCGCTGGAGAACAAGAAGTTCTTCCCGCTCGAAGAGTTCAACGAGAAGTATCGCGGTGGCGTGACTTACTGGAAGTTCGATCGCAAGGAAGGCCGCATCGATACCAAGAAGTCCTTTTCGCTCGAACTGCCACCCTACTCGCAGGATCTGTCGGATGCCGGCAAGGGTCCGTCCGACGGCTGGTCGTTCACCAACTCGTTCTGCTCCGAGCGCTACGTCGGCGGCATCGAGAAGGGGCGCCCGCCGTATGAGGCCGGCTGCTCGGCGAAGGACACCGACTACCTGCACGTGATCAACTGGAAGAAGGCCGCCGAACTGGTGGCCCAGGGCAAGGCCAAGAAAATCAACGGCCATGACGTGCTGATGATGGAAACCTCGATCAAGGAAGGCGTCCTGTTCCTGGTCCCCGAGCCGAAATCGCCGCACGGCGTAGACGTGACGCCCGATGGCAAGTTCCTCACCGTTGCCGGCAAGCTCGACACGCACGTATCCGTTTATTCCGTCGAGAAGATCATGGCCGCGATCAAGGCCGGCAAGTTCGAATCCAAGGATCCCTACGGCATTCCGGTGATCGGCATGAAGGACGCGCTGCATACCCAGGTATCGCTGGGACTCGGCCCCTTGCATACCCAGTACGACAGCAAGGCCTGCGTCGCCTATACCTCGCTGTACGTCGACTCGCAGGTGGCGAAGTGGAACTACTGCGAGGGCAAGGTGCTGGACAAGATCAGCGTGCACTACAACATCGGCCACCTGATGACCATGGAAGGTGATTCGACCAAGCCGGCCGGCAAGTACCTCGTCGCCCTGAACAAGCTGGCGATCGACCGTTTCGTGCCGGTGGGCCCCCTGCATCCGCAGAACCACCAGCTGATCGACATCAGCGGCGACAAGATGCAGCTGCTGTATGACATGCCGCTGCCGCTGGGCGAGCCGCACTATGTCGTCGCCATCGATGCCAAGAAGCTCAAGCCTGCCGTGCGCTACAAGGTCGGCACCGACAGCCGCACCGACAAGCCGCATCCGGGCGCCGTGCGTGCCGGCGAGGAGAAGACGGTCAAGAAGGGCAACAAGGTCGAGGTCTTCGCCACCCTGATCCGCTCGCACATCACGCCGGAAACCATCGAAGTCGATGTCGGCGACGAAGTGACGATCCACCTGACCAACCTCGAACGGGCGCAGGACGAGACCCACGGCTTCACCGTGTCGACCTACAACACCCACGCCTCGGTCGAGCCGGGCAAGACCGTGTCCGTCAAGTTCAAGGCCGACAAGGAAGGTGTCTATCCCTACTACTGCACCGAGTTCTGCTCGGCGCTGCACCTGGAGATGCAGGGCTACCTGCTGGTCAAGCCGAAGGGCTGGAAGCCGACCAAGACCACGC
>CAZGQB010000565.1:0-1521 GCA_964527055.1 uncultured Sulfuritalea sp. | reverse complement strand
CAATGGCACTTACTTAAGGAATCGAGCAGCGCGAGATATAGTTAAGCGATTGAAATATATGAAGAAGGCCGGCCCGACTTGTTAGGATGTTTGTTTGCCGACAACCATTCCAACAAGAGCAAGGCCGACCATGCACAACAGTAGACTGCAAGCGCGCACGAGACAACAGCTGAACGAGTTGAGCCGACAGGCCGGTCACACGAACGCCGTTGATTTCTTCAACCTGCTGACCGGTCCCGAACTACTCGAGTTGACGGACGCCCACCTGCCCGAGCATCGCGAACGCCTCTACCCGCCGACGGTGACGTTGTCGATGTTCATTCAGCAAGTCCTGTCGGAAGACGGTTCGTGCCAGCGTGCCGTGAACGGCTGGGCGGCCCAATGCACGGCGGAAGGCTTGCCCTTCCAGAGCGTTCGCACCGGTGGCTATTGTCGCGCCAGGCAGCGCTTGCCGCTGGCGATGGTGCAATCGTTGACACGCGGCAGCGGCGATCGGCTGAGCAGTGGCGCCCACCCCGGCTGGCGCTGGCGCAACCGGCCGGTCAAGCTGGTGGACGGCACGGGCTTGTCGATGCCGGATACGCCGGACAATCAGGCGCATTTTCCCCAGCCGTGTACGCAAGCTGCGGGCGTGGGCTTTCCCGCCGCGCAACTGGTCGGCGTAATCTGCCTGGCCACCGGTGCGGTGTTGGATGTGGCGATCGGCCCGTCTCAGGGCAAGGGCAACAGCGAACACGGCTTGCTGCGCCGGCTGCTGGGCGTATTCAAACGCAACGATGTGATGCTGGCGGATGCGCTGTATTGCAGCTATTGGCTGATCGCGTCCCTTCAGGCAGCCGGTATCGATGTGGTCTTCCAGCAGCATGGCTCGCGCAAAACGGACTTTCGCCGCGGCCAGCGTCTCGGTGTTCGCGATCACCTCGTCTCTTGGCCGAAGCCGAAACACTGTCCGCCGTGGATGACTGCTGAGCAGTTCGCGGCCTGCCCGAGCGAGTTGACGCTGCGCGAGGTCAAGGTCAAAGGTCGGGTCCTGGTCAGCACGCTTGAGAACGTCGGCAAGCAGGATCTGGCGAGCCTCTACGGACAGCGCTGGCACGTGGAGTTGGACTTTCGCAACATCAAGACCACCCTGGGCATGGACGTGCTCCGCTGTCGCTCGGCCCGGATGATCGAGATCGAACTGTGGGTGAATCTGCTGGCCTACAATCTCATCCGAATGCTGATGGCCCAGGCGGCTGTGGAGTCGGGGCTCGAACCACGCGCGTTGAGTTTTAAACACACCGTGCAAGTATGGACCCAGTGGACGCCCATTCTGCGGGGCACGAAGGACTGGCAACGCGACACTCTGTTCCGGCTCATCGCGCAGGTTCAGGTCGGCAAACGTCCCGGTCGTGTCGAGCCACGTGCCTGTAAACGCAGGCCGAAACGTTCAAAGTGGCTGAAAGTGCCGCGCGAGCAGGCGCGCCAACAGGTCAGGAAACTCGGTTATTACCTACCAAATGGCTAAAGTAAGTACCATTG
>CAZGQB010000564.1:0-1523 GCA_964527055.1 uncultured Sulfuritalea sp. | reverse complement strand
GATGGCGAACCGGGAATACCTCGAGCGCGTACTGCTGCTGTATTTCGAATTCGTTGAAGCCCGGATGGGCGGCTTCGCCGACATCCACGACCTGCTGGAAAAAACCACGGCGTTTTACCGCCTGACCAAGGGGCGGCTCGATCAGGACCTGCACGGCATGTCGGCCTGCCTGGCGCGGCATTTCGCCGAGCAGCAGGGCACCGAACGGAATTTCTACCAGGAATCGATAGACCGCAACCTCGATTACCTGGATCGCGTGGTCAGGACCGAGCGCGAACACCGCTTCGAAAGGCTGAAGCGCGGCGGCGTCGTGGAAAAAGTGCTCGAACTGGGTGGGAGCGACTGAAATCGAGCGCATTACCATTTCCCTCGACGCCGAACTCGCCGCAGAGTTCGACCGGCTGATCGCCGTGCGAGGCTACAAGAACCGCTCCGAGGCCGTGCGCGACCTGCTGCGCGCGCATCTGGAACAGGCGCGCCAGAACCGGGGCGGGGCGGGCCATTGCGTCGCCAGCCTGTCCTATGTCTACAACCACCATGAACGCGACCTGGCCGAGCGGCTCACGGCGCTGCAGCACGGCCAGCACGACCTGACCGTGGCGACCCTTCATGCCCACCTCGACCACGAGAACTGCCTGGAGAGCGTGATCCTGCGCGGGCCGACGGCCGCCGTGCAAGGCTTTGCCGACGCGCTGATCGCAGAACGCGGCGTGCGCCACGGCCAGCTCAACCTGATCGACGTCGAGGTCGATGCCGGCCATGCCCACGGCCACGGCTACCGGCCCGCCGGCAGCGGCCACGGGCACCTGCACCTGAAGCCGAAGACTTGATGTCAGCGGTGGTCGAACCCGATCACCTGGTCCTCGCCGCGCGCGACCTCGATGCCGGTGCCGCCTGGCTGGAATCGCGGCTGGGCGTCAAGCTCGCCCAAGGCGGCAAGCACGCGCGCATGGGCACCCATAACCGCCTGCTCGGGCTGGGCGACAACTTCTACCTCGAATTGATCGCGATCGATCCCGATGCCGTTGCGCCAGGCCGGCCGCGCTGGTTCGGGCTCGATCGGGCGGACTTGCCGGCCGATCGCCCGCGCCTGATCCACTGGGTGGCGCGCAGCGGCGACATCGAGGCCGATGCGGCGCGCAGCGCGGAAGCGGCTGGAGAGATCCTGCCCATGGAGCGCGGCGACTACCGCTGGCGCATCACGGTGCCGGCCGACGGCCACCTGCCCGGCGAGGGCCTGGTGCCGACGCTGATCCAGTGGGATGTCCCGTTCCATCCGGGCGGACGCCTGCCGGATGCCGGTTGCCGGCTGATGAAGCTGGAAGGCTTCCATCCGCAGCCGGCGCGCATCGGGAATGTGCTGGCCGCGCTCGGGCTTTCGGCACGACTCGACGTGCATCGCTGCGCTGCCGGCGAACCGGCGCAACTGGTCGCCTATCTGCGAACGCCTGCGGGCCTGAAGGAACTCGATTAGGCGGAGCTGGCTCAGTCGGCGGTCGCGCCGGCCAGTCGCTCGCTGCGTG
>CAZGQB010000563.1:0-1523 GCA_964527055.1 uncultured Sulfuritalea sp. | reverse complement strand
GATGCGTTCGATCTTGCCGTGGTCATCGAAAACCATCCGCGTTTCGACCGTCTCGAAATCGATCGCGCCGCGCTTGACGCGCTCCTTCGCCAACTGCCGGTAGAGCGCGTCCAGCGCCTCCAGATGCGGAAGCAGCGGCGCCAGGCGCTCGCGCGCCGCGGCGTCGTTCTCGTAGAGGGCGGCCGCCACTTCGGTATAGGTCAGCCGCGCGTGGGAGAACATTACCGCCGGATAGAAACGGTAGCGCCGGATCACCCCGTTGCCGGCGATCTCCATGTCGCACACCATGCACAGCCGCTCGACTTGGGGATTCAGGGAGCAGAGGCCGTTGGAAATCTTTTCCGGAAGCATCGGAATCACGCGCCGCGGAAAATACACCGAGTTGCCGCGCGCATGGGCATCCCCATCCAGCGCGCCGCCAGCGGTCACATAATGCGAAACATCGGCAATCGCCACGACCAGGCGAAACCCTTTGCCCTTGCGCTGGCAATACACGGCATCGTCGAAGTCCCGCGCCGTCTCGCTGTCGATGGTCACCAGCGGCAGGCCGGTCACGTCCTCACGGCCCTTCCAGTCCGATTTGCGTACGGCATCGGGCAGCTTCTTCGCTTCGGCCACAGCCGCCAAGGAAAACTCGTAGGGCAGTTCGTGCTTGCGCAGGGCGATCTCGATTTCCATGCCGGGGTCGGCATAGTTGCCGAGCACTTCGACCAGGCGTCCGATCGGCTGGCCGTGCTTGCTCGGCTGCTCGATCAGTTCGATCATGACCACCTGGCCCGCTTGCGCCTTCAGCGGCTTGCGAGCGCCCTTCTCGGGCGGCGCCAGCAGGATGTCCTGGCTGATGCGCTTGTTCTCGGCCGCGACGAAACGCACGCCGTGTTCCTCGATCACCCGCCCCACGACAAAGCGGTTGGCCCGCTCCGTGACTTCGACGATCTTGCCCTCGGGCCGCCCTTTGCGATCGACACCGATGACCCGGGCGATGACCTTGTCGCCATGCAGCACCTTGTCCATTTCCTTGGCGGAAAGAAACAGGTCGGTACCGCCATCTTCCGGCGTCAGGAAGCCGTAGCCGTCCGGATGCCCGGTCACGCGCCCGCGCACCAGGTCCGCCTTGTCGGGAATCAGCCAGTCGCCGCGCCGGTTCTGCATCAACTGCGCTTCGCGCGCCATGGCTCCGAGCCGGCGCTGGAAAGGCTCCAGCTCGAAGGGCTGGATGTCGAGCAGCCTGGCGAGGCGCTCAAATTCCAGCGGCGCGCCCTGGGCTGCCAGGGTTTGCAGGATGTACTCGCGGCTCGGCAGGGGATGCTCGTACTTGGCCTTTTCGCGCTCGAACTGGGGGTCGGCACGACGCATTTTTGAAAGTGCTGCAGGCTTATGCGGCTTGTTTGACAATCTGGGTTTTTCCTTTAGAATTCGCGCCTCGTTTCGCGCCTGCCCAGGTGGCGGAATTGGTAGACGCACTAGTTTCAGGTACTAGCGCTGCGAGGCGTGGGGGTTCGAGTCCCTTCCTGGGCACCAAG
>CAZGQB010000562.1:0-1525 GCA_964527055.1 uncultured Sulfuritalea sp. | reverse complement strand
CCGTTGGTCTGCGGGTCGGTGCGCGAGTAGTCGAACTTGATGTGCTTGTCCTTGACCTCGATGTCCACCCGGATGGTGTATTTCGAGCCGACGAAGCGGCCGTCGAAATACACGTAGCCTTCGCCCGAGTACTTGCCGTTGGGGATCTTGGCGATCTCGGCTTCCATCATCTTGCGCGTGGCGTCGAACAGCGCCTGCTTGTGGGATTCGTAACTCTCGACGCCGTATTTCTTCAACAGTTCCAGCAGGCGGCGCTCGCCGACGGTGCAGGCGCCCATCTCGGCCTTCATGTCGTGCTGCACGATGTCGAGGCGGACGTTGGCGAAGATCAGGTTCCAGACATCCTTGCGCAGCTTGCCGCGCTCGACCACCTTGACCGGCGGGATGCGCAGCGCCTCCTGCCAGACCTCGACCGCATTCGGGTTGTAGCCGCCGGCGACATTGCCGCCGATGTCGGCCTGGTGGCCCTTGACCGCCGTCCACGCCACCAGCTTGTCCTCGAAGAACACCGGCTTGAAGGCGGCGACGTCGTTGTTCTGGTTGCCCAGGCTGAACACGTCGTTGTGGAAGATCACGTCGCCGGGATAGATCTCGTCGCCGAAATATTCCTTGATGTACTTGCACACCGGCGCCAGCGAGAAGGCCAGGATCGGCAGGTTCTCGGTCTGCTCCAGCATGTTGCCGTCGGCGTCGTAGAGGCCGGTGACGTAGTCCTTGGCCTCGCACAGGATCGGCGAACGCGTGGTCTGCTCCATCGAGATGCTCATCTCGTCGGTGATCGACTTGAAGGTCCGCGCATAGACGGAGAGCAGGATGGGATCGATCTTGGCGGCACTCATGCTGTTACCTCCTTCTCTTGCTTCAGGCAGCCGCCGGCGAGGTCCTCGCGGCCTTTTTCGTAGATGACGAAGGAACCCAGCGCATCGACCGCGCAGTCGAAGGCGTCGCTGACGAAGATCGCCGTGGTGACCTGCTCGATCATGGCCGGGCCGGTGATGCGGTTGCCGTAATGCATCTTGTGTCCGTCGTAGACCGGCGTTTCGCGGAAGCTCTTGGTCTCGGGGATGTACATGCTGCGCTTGCCTTTCAGGGCCTTGGACGCGTCGCCGCCGGCCCAGGCTTCCTGGCGGTAGGTCGGCTTGTCGGTGATGCCGATGGCCTGGACCCGCACATTGATGATTTCGATCGGGGTGTTTTCCGCTTCCAGCGAATAGCCGTACAAGCGGTTGTGCTCGGCATTGAAGGCGCGGGCGATGGCGACGGTGTCGCGGGCATCGATCAGTTCGCGCGGCACGCTGAAGGACACCTCGTGGTACTGCTTGATGTAGCGGCAGTCGAACTTGACCTCGTAGCGGCGGCGCTCTTCGGCGATGCGCTCCTCGACCAGTTGCCGTGTGCCGTCCGCCGACATCTCGTCGATCATGGCCGTAAGTTTGGCCCAGTCGATGGCTTCGAGACGGGCGACGAAGGTGCGCACGAAGTCGTGCTTGAGTTCGCTCATCAGCATGCCGAAGGCGCACAGCAC
>CAZGQB010000561.1:0-1527 GCA_964527055.1 uncultured Sulfuritalea sp. | reverse complement strand
GCGAACTGAAGCCGGCCATCACGTCGGCCTGGCCAGCGATCGGCGTGACCGGCGACACCAGCCAGTCGGCCGTCGCCGTCGGGTTGGCGGTGACGAAGGCCTCGATGGCGGCGCCATCGGCCTGCGAAATCATGGCCGCTGGCACCAGCGTCCCGGCGGTGGCCATCGCGAGAGTGGCCGGGGTGGCGACGTTGTTGGAAATGATGACGCCCGTCGCGCCGGCTGCCTGCGCGTTGTTGATCTTCTCGACGAAGGAGCAGGTACCGCGGCGGATCAATACCAAGCCGGTGTAGGGTCCACCAGCACCGCCGGTTGCGGTACATCCGATGGGATTGGCGGCATTGAAGCCGATGGGCACGCCGGTCTGGCTCGCGGCCAGGAACGGACCCGCGCCCTGGCGGCTGTTGAGGTTCTGCACGTTGGCCGGCGGCGTGCCGGGACCGACGATGCTGAGCGGATTGGCGAAGAAGTCGCGGTTGTGGGTCGAGGCGGCGACCGTGATCGTCCACGGCTCGCGATGGCCGACCGTGCCCGCGGCGGGTCCGGAGTTGCCACCCGAAGCCGACACGATGATGCCGGCGTCGGTCGCACCGAGGAAGGCCTGCGAGACCGCATCGGTCCACGGCGAGTTGCCGCCGCTGATCGAGTAGCCGATCACGTCGACCACGCCGTCGGCCACGACTTGGTTGACCGCGGACAGGAGCGAAATGCCGGGGCACAGGCCGTTGCCATCGCTGGTGCGCGTGTAGCAGACGTCGTAGGCGATCAGGTTGGCATGGTATGCCACGCCGGACATGGGCGTCGACGCGCCGCCGACGCCGCCGAACAGGCTCGCGAAGACAAGATTACCCGCCGCGGTGCTTGCGGTGTGCGTGCCGTGGCCGTTGCTGTCGGTCGCGCTGGCCTCGTCGAGCCACGCGCCGGGCGCACCGCAGGGATTGCTGGGGTCGCTGCAGACGGCGAAAACGAAGTCGTACGCGCCGATCAGCTTGTCGTTGCAGCTGCCGGCATCCACGCCACCCGTGGCGCAGGTACCGACGTAGTTGCCGGCCCCATAGGGATTGACGTGCGCATAGGCACTCACAGGCCCGACAGCAGCAAACGAGGGGCTGAGGAAGTTGATGCCGCTGTCGATCGCGGCGTAGACCACGCCTTCGCCGCGATTGCCCGGCAGCGAGCCGGTTGCGGCGCCGGTCCAGATGCCGGGCGCACCGATGTGGGTCGGACCCGCGTCCGTGTCCTGCACTTCCATGCGGCCTTCATCGACCAGGGCCACGCCCGGCATGCGCGCGATCGCCGCGGCCTCGGCCGCGTTGACCTTGAGCGCGAAACCGTTGAACGCGTGCTGGAAGCTCGCCATCACCACCGGCTCGCGGCCGATGACCTGGGCCACGGATGCGAGGGCCTGCTGCTGCTGGGTCTGCAGGTACTGCACGTAGGCCGCCGCGGCCGGCGAATTGACATCGACGCGATTGCCGCGCGCGGCGATGCGCGCTGGCGCCGCGAGGCCCGGCTTGTCGCCGGCGT
>CAZGQB010000560.1:0-1529 GCA_964527055.1 uncultured Sulfuritalea sp. | reverse complement strand
TCTTGACCGGAACGATCTCGATCTTGGTCGCCCCCTTGGGCGGCACGAACTTGAAGACTGCGTTCGTGAAGGTCGGCTTCAGGTTCCAGTCGAGCAGCGAGACGGATTGCGGACGCGCGTCGTCGGCGCGGTTGGTAATCACGATCTTGCGCGGCAGGGGTTTGTTGCCGGTGGTGATCCAGATCTGAAAGTCGATCATGCCCTGGCGAAAGGCGTAGTGATCGCAAAGGTCCTTGCCGATGAAATCCTGGCCTGCATTCATCGCCGAATCGAACTTGTCGAGCGGCGCGGCCGGCGTGCCCCAGGTGAAGAGGTCGGACATCGGGACTTCCACGTTGTATCGGTCTTCCAGCTTCTTGACGAGTTCGCCAACCGTGCCGGCAAATTCAACCTGGGAATAGTATTTCTGCGCCGGCGTGAAGAGCGTGACCACCTTGCCGTCCCAGAAGAGTTCCCGTTCGTTGCGCGCACTCGACATCACGATGCGCAGCCGGTTCGGCGTGTCGACATCCATGTCCGCCGTCGCCGTGTGCTGCAGCTTCTGGCCGTCTGCCAGCACCCGCTCGCCGGTCAATTCGGTCGACACTCCGAAGCGCTTCAGGGTCCGCAGGTGGGCGCCCATGTCCTTCAGCGCCTGGACCGCTGCCGCGTCGACCAGGTTCGCCGCCGGCGCGGCCGCTGCGGCCGCGGGTGGGCTCGCGGTCGCCGGGGCGGTCTGCGCATGGGCGCTGGCCGCGGCAAGCGTCGTGGCCAGCAAGCCGTACAGCAAGTATTTTCCTGTCATTGTCTTCTCCGTGAACATCGAGCAAGTTCGGCGCATTGCAGCCGGCGGATCCTGGCGTTCATGCCAGCGTCTTGAGGACCTTGAACAGCATTGTCTTGAGCGGAATCTGGATCGCGAACACGGCGAGCATCGGTAACACGAGCGGAACCAGCACGGCAAACAGTGCCGACTTGCCGACGGGCGCCATTCGCATGCGCATCACGGCGTCATGCAGTGTCTGCGCATCGGCCACGGGACCAACCCCCTCCGGCTCCAACAACTCGCCATGCGCGACGGATTCGCCGAGGATCCAGCGGCGCCGCACGAGTCGCCCCTGTTCCCCCACCATGCGCCCGTAGTCGCGCCGGGCCTGCCGCTTGGTCGCCATGAGCTTCGGGGTGAACGCTAGCAGCGGCGACAGCAGGAGCAACGTCCATACGACCGTGAAGAGGGCAAGCGGCCGGATCATCGATTCGACCCGCTCGCCATGGTAGACGATGTCGTGCGCCCAACCCGACCCGACCACCGCCGCCACCGCGAAGGTCACGAGCGCGAATGCGCCGGGATAGAACTCGAGAAATCCCAGTCCGGCGGCGCGATCCGGATGTGTCGGCACCAGGTCCAGGTCGAGTTTCGAGATGCGACGAAACAGGATGAAGACAACGACCATTCGCCACAACCAGCCCAGCACCAGCACGGAAAATATCGGGCGCGCAACATAGGCGAACCACCACGCGCCGAAACCCAGGTTACCGGCACCATCCAC
>CAZGQB010000559.1:0-1531 GCA_964527055.1 uncultured Sulfuritalea sp. | reverse complement strand
AGCGCGCGGTTGGAGGGAGATCGTTCCTTCCCGCGACAGGGCATCCACTGCCATGAATATCCGGTTCCAGGTGCAGGCGGGGAGTCTATAGGCCAGTGCATCCAATGTGCAGGGGCCCTGCTGTTCGAGCTCTCGGACAATGAGGGCCTCCGTCTCATAGAGCTCGGTCATGTCATCCCCCTTTGACCGGTCATCGTCTGAGTTGTAAGGAGGGACCAGCCCAACCATGCCACCCGGTCCTCTCTTGCGAATGACGGTGCGAACGGTCTCGAAACCAGATCGCCGCGACAGTGCTATCTGTACCGGAAGAAGGTTCCGAGAAGCATAGCCTTTTACGCAATTTACGCGTCGCCGTTTTGCCGACGGCGTGTGTCGACATTTATGCTACGAAGGGAGCTTGTGGAGCGGGAACGGATAGGCAATGATGACAGAGAGGAAGGATCTCACCTGATGAGCCGATTGACGAGACGATGTTCTATCGCGTAATGCGTCAATTCGGTGTTGTTCTTCAGTTGCATTTTTTCGAGAATGCGCGCCCGATAGGTATTGATGGTGCTGACACCGACGCACAAATCATCCGCGATGTCTTTCAGGCTTTTTCCCACCGCGATTAAACACATGACTTGGTACTCGCGATCAGACAATTGCTCGTGCAGCGGTTTCTCCCAATCACTCTCCAGATTTAGGGCCAGGAGTTCCGCCACTGCGGCACTGACGAATTTTCCGCCGCCGAGGATCTTCCGGAGGGCTTGCACTAATTCGTTCGGCGCACTGTCTTTCGACAGGTAGCCGGCTGCGCCGGCTTTCAACATTCGTAACGCCAGCTGGTCTTCCGGATAACCGCTCAGAACGAGGACGGGGAGTTTCGGCCGGACCTGTTTGAGCTCTTTAAGCGCGTCGAGTCCGCTCTTCCCGGGCATGCCGACATCGAGAATCACAATATCCCAACTTTGCTTTCCCACATGCGCGATCATCTCTTCCGCGTTTTGAGCGTCGCCCAGGACGACCCCGTGGAACTGTTCGCTGAGAATTTGTTTGACGCCCTGTCGGACGACGGCGTGATCATCCACAACGAGAATTCTTGTCACAACATGTTCCTCCTTCCGCTATCGCGCCAGAGAGGCCGAACGCGCAGTGCCCCGTGTTGTGTTCCGGCGCCGGGACGACTACGACTGACCAAGAGGAATCCGGACCTTCACCGCCGTGCCTGTCCCAGGACTTCCTGTGAAGATGGTTTCCCCTCCCAGAAGCAGGGCTCGCTCCCGCATCCCCACCAGGCCCAGGGAATGCGGGTCGGCCAATTGAGCATCGGTGACGCCGCGCCCATTGTCGCGCACCTCAAGCACTAGGCTGCCGGCCTGCTCTTGAAGGGTGATATGGACGACGGAAGCCTGGGCATGGCGAGCCACGTTGGTCAGGATCTCCTGGAAAATTCTGAACATGGCCGTTGAGCCGGCAGGAGACAACGTGACAGAGCGCAGATAGACGACGAGCGTGCATTGAAACCCCGTGCGTGCTTGAAATACAAGGG
>CAZGQB010000558.1:0-1534 GCA_964527055.1 uncultured Sulfuritalea sp. | reverse complement strand
ATCGCCAGCGAGATGGTGATCCTGGCCATGCTGGAAGCCGGCGGGGCCATCGCCAAGGCGCTGCAACAGAGCGGCGTCGACAAGAACCGGCTGAACGCCGCCATCCAGACCATTCGTGGAGATGATCCCGTGACCGACGCCAATGCCGAAGACAACCGTCAGGCCCTGAGCAAGTACACCATCGACCTGACCGAGCGCGCCTCGTCCGGCAAGCTGGACCCGGTGATCGGCCGCGACGATGAAATCCGCCGCACCATCCAGGTGTTGTCGCGCCGCACCAAGAACAATCCGGTGCTGATCGGCGAACCGGGCGTCGGCAAGACCGCCATTGTCGAAGGGCTGGCGCAGCGCATCGTCAACGGTGAAGTGCCGGAAGGGCTGAAGAACAAGAAGGTGCTGTCGCTGGACATGGGCGCGCTGATTGCCGGGGCCAAGTTCCGCGGCGAATTCGAGGAGCGCCTGAAAGCGGTGCTGAACGACCTGGCGAAGCAGGAAGGCAACATCATCCTCTTCATCGACGAACTGCACACCATGGTCGGCGCGGGCAAGGCCGAGGGCGCGATGGACGCGGGCAACATGCTCAAGCCCGCCCTGGCGCGCGGCGAGCTGCACTGCGTCGGCGCGACGACGCTGGACGAATACCGCCAGTACATCGAGAAGGACGCCGCGCTGGAGCGCCGTTTCCAGAAAGTGCTGGTGGACGAGCCGTCGGTGGAAGACACCATCGCCATCCTGCGCGGTCTGAAGGAGCGTTATGAGCTGCACCACGGCGTCGACATCACCGACCCGGCGATCATCGCCGCCGCCAAGATGTCGCACCGGTACATCACCGACCGCAAGCTGCCGGACAAGGCCATCGACCTGATCGATGAGGCCGCCTCGCGCATCCGCATGGAGATGGACTCGAAGCCGGAAGAAATGGACAAGCTCGACCGCCGCCTGATCCAGTTGAAGATGGAGCGGGAAGCGCTGAAACAGGAAAAAGACAAGGCGTCCGTCGCGCGGCTGGAAACGCTGGAGCAGACCATCGGCAAGCTGGAGCGCGAATACGCCGACCTCAACGAGATCTGGCAGGCCGAGAAGGCCAGCGTCAAGGGCGCGCAGCAGATCAAGGAGGAACTGGACAAGGCCCGTTTCGACTTCGAGAAGGCGCAGCGCACCGGCGACATGACCGAAATGTCGCGCCTGAAATACGGCGTCATTCCTGAACTGGAAAAGCAATTGAGCCAGTCGCAGGAAGTGGAGCAGGGCACCCACAAGCTGCTGCGCAGCAAAGTGACCGAGGTCGAAATTGCGGAAGTGGTGGCGAAGGCCACCGGCATTCCCGTCAGCAAGATGATGGAAGGCGAGCGCGAGAAACTGCTGCGCATGGAAGAGTCGCTGCATTCGCGCGTGGTTGGCCAGCATGAAGCCGTGACCGCCGTCGCCAATGCCGTGCGCCGGTCCCGCGCCGGCCTGTCCGACCCCAACCGGCCGATCGGCTCGTTCCTGTTCCTGGGCCCCACCGGCGTCGGCAAGACCGAGCTGTGCAAGG
>CAZGQB010000557.1:0-1536 GCA_964527055.1 uncultured Sulfuritalea sp. | reverse complement strand
CTGGAGCGCATGTCGGGTTCGGTGACGATTTCCAGCAGCGGCGTGCCGGCGCGGTTGAGGTCGATCCCGCTCCTGCCGTGGAAGTCCTCGTGCAGCGACTTGCCGGCGTCTTCCTCGAGGTGGGCGCGGGTCAGGCGCACCTGCTTGTCGATCGCCGTCGCATTTGGGTCATTTGCGGCGCCGACTTTTATGGGCAGGCCGCCGCCCTGCACCACCGGGACCTCGAACTGGCTGATCTGGTAGCCCTTGGGCAGGTCGGGGTAGAAGTAGTTCTTGCGCGCGAACACCGAGCGCGGCGCGATCGTGGCGCCGACGGCGAGGCCGAACTTGATGGCGCAGACCACGGCTTCGCGGTTGAGCACCGGCAGCACGCCGGGCAGGGCGATGTCCACGGCATTGGCCTGGACGTTCGGGTCGGCGCCGAAGGCCGTGCTGCTGCCGGAGAAAATCTTCGACTTCGTTTGGAGCTGGGCGTGGGTTTCCAGCCCGATGACGACTTCCCACTGGCTCATTTCAGGTTCTCCGGCATGCGCGTGTGCCAGTCGGTGGCCTTCTGGTACCGGTGCGCGGCCTGCAGCATTTTCGCCTCGCCGAACCAGCTGCCGATGATCTGCAATCCGACCGGCATTCCGCCCTGGCCGAAGCCGCAGGGCAGCGACATGCCGGGCAGGCCGGCGAGGTTGGTGGAAATCGTGTAGATGTCGGAAAGGTACATCTGCACCGGGTCGGCGCTCTTGGCGCCGAAGGCGAAGGCCACCGAGGGCGAGGTCGGGCCCATGATCACGTCGCAGTGTTTGAAGGCTTCGACAAAGTCGGCGGCGATCAGACGGCGAATCTTCTGCGCCTTGAGGTAATAGGCGTCGTAATAGCCGTGCGAGAGCACATAGGTGCCGATCAGGATGCGGCGCTTGACCTCGGCGCCGAAGCCCTGGGCACGCGATTTCGAATACATGTCGTTGAGGTCGGTGTATTCCGGTGCGCGATAGCCGTAGCGCACGCCGTCGAAGCGCGACAGGTTGGAACTGGCCTCGGCCGGTGCGATCACATAGTACGCAGGCACCGAGAGGCCGGAGTTGGGCAGGCTGACCCCGACCGTGGTGGCGCCGAGCTTGCGGTATTCGGCCAGCGCCGCCTCCACCGCCGCGCGCACGTCGGCATCCATGCCGTCGCCGAAGAATTCCCTCGGCATGCCGATGCGCAGCCCGGCCAGGGGCTGTTCCAGATCGCGGGTGTAGTCTTCTGCGGGACGTTCGAGCGAGGTCGAGTCGCGCGTGTCGAAGCCGGCCATGGCGTTCAACAGCAGCGCGCAGTCTTCCGCGCTCTTCGCCATCGGCCCGGCCTGGTCGAGGCTGGAGGCGAAAGCGATCATGCCGTAGCGCGATACGGCGCCGTAGGTCGGCTTGAGGCCGGTCAGTCCGCACAGGGCGGCCGGCTGGCGGATCGAGCCGCCGGTGTCGGTGCCGGTGGCCGCCGGTGTCAGGCGCGCCGCTACGGCGGCGGCCGAGCCGCCCGAGGATCCGCCAGGCACACGCGCTG
>CAZGQB010000556.1:0-1542 GCA_964527055.1 uncultured Sulfuritalea sp. | reverse complement strand
CAGCAGGTGCGGACGGATCACGTCGCCGCCGGCGAAGACACCCGGCTTGCCGGCCAGTGCGTAATTCTTGTCGGTGGAAACGCCGCCCTTGCCGTTATTGAAGACTTCGAGGCCGGTGAGGTCGACCGTCTGGCCGATGGCGGAGACGACCAGGTCGGCCGGCAGGTCCTTCTCCGTGCCCTCGATGGGCTTGATATCGAGGCGGCCGCCGACCATCTTGGCCTCGCATTGCTTGACGCGCAGGCCCGTGGCGCGCCCGTCGGCGCCCTTGAGCACGGCGACCGGCATCCAGCCGCCCATGATCGCGATGCCCTCGGACTGGGCGTGCTCGATCTCCTGCTTGCTGGCCATCATATAGACGGTGGTGAGCGTGACCTCGGCACCCTGGCGGCGCGAGATGTCGGCGGCATCCTGCGCCAGCTGGCCGGCGATCGCGGATTCCCAGTCGGTCGGCTTGGCATTCTCGATGTGGCCAAGGCGGCGGGCCACCGTGGCGACGTCCATCGAGGTATCGCCGCCGCCGACGACCACGACGCGCTTGCCGACATGCTTGAGACGGCCGTCGTTGAAAGCCTTGAGGAAGGCCGTGGCGGTGACGACGTTGGGCACGTTGTCGGCACCTTCGGCAGGCAGGGCACGGCCGCCCTGGGCGCCGAGGCCGAGGAACACCGCGTCGAATTCCTGGTTGATCCGGTCCATCGTGACATCGACACCGACCTTGGTCTTGAGGCGGACTTCGACGCCGAGGTCGAGGATGCGCTGGATCTCGGCATCGAGGATGTCGCGCGGCGTGCGGTAGCCCGGGATGCCGTAGCGCATCATGCCGCCGAGGTACTCGTGGTCGTCGAAGATGGTGACGGAATGGCCCTTCAGCGCGAGCTGGTAGGCGACCGAGAGGCCGGCCGGGCCGCCGCCGAGCACCGCGACCTTCTTGCCGGTCTTCTGCTCGGGCGCCTTGAACTGCAGCTTGTTCGCGATCGCGTACTCGCCGAGGAAGTGCTCGACGGAATTGATGCCGACATGGTCCTCGACTTCGTTGCGGTTGCAGCCGGTCTCGCACGGCGCCGGGCAGACGCGACCCATCACGGCCGGGAAGGGGTTGGCCTCGGTCAGGCGGCGCCAGGCGTATTCCTGCCACGGCATGAGCGGCTTGCCGTCGGCGCCGACCGGGGGCTTCTCGATGCCGCGCACGATGTTGAGGTAACCGCGGATGTCCTCGCCGGAAGGGCAGGAGCCCTGGCAGGGGGGCGTGGACTGGATGTAGGTCGGACACTTGTGGCTGTAGCTGGCCTGGAAGATTTCGTCCTGCCAGCGCTTGACCTTGGTATCGCCATCCTTGTAGCGGCGGAAGGTCAATTTTTCGGTCTGGGTTTCAGTGGTCGCGGACATGGGGGTCTCCAGTGATGATCATTGTTCGTTGTCGAGCACGATGGCGGTGCTGACCAGCTGGTGCACGCCGCCGACCATGCCCATCTTGAAGCCGTAGTAGGGCAGCACCTTGGTGAATTGGGCCTTGCAGATGGCGCAGATGGTGGCCATGAA
>CAZGQB010000555.1:0-1552 GCA_964527055.1 uncultured Sulfuritalea sp. | reverse complement strand
TGGCGAAGCTGAAGGAACGGGTCCAGATCCTGGAAAAGCTGGCGACGGACGACGATCGCCGTCTGGCAAGCGACATTGAACGGCTGCGCGCCAACGAAGCGCGCGGCTGAGGAGCACAGAATGGCCCAGAACATTGGCGTCTTCATCCCGATCCTCGGCATCCTCCTCGGGATGGTCGCGGTGGTCGGCGGCCTCATCATCAAGTCCCAGAAGATGAAGCTCGAGATGATGCGGTTGTCAGGAGCGGGTTCGGCCGTTCAGGACGAGACGGCGCGGGAACTGCAGAAGCTTAAAGACCGCGTCGCCGTGCTTGAGCGCCTGCTGACCGATGATGATCGCAAGCTTGCAGGCGAAATCGAACGCCTGCGCCGCGAAGACGCGCGCAGCTGAGGAGAGCGAGATGAGTATATTCGAATTCGTCATCGGTCTTGTGATATCGGCGTCGACATCGTCATCGAATGCACCGGCTTCTTCCTGACCAAGGAAACCTGCCAGAAGCACATCGACGCCGGCGCCAGGAAGGTCGTGCAGTCGGCGCCGTCGAAGGACGACACGCCGATGTTCGTCTATGGTGTGAACCACAAGAAATATGCCGGCGAGAAGATCGTTTCAGCCGCCTCCTGCACCACCAACTGCCTGGCCCCCGTCGCCAAGGTGCTGAACGACACATGGGGCATCAAGCGCGGCCTGATGACCACGGTGCATGCCGCCACCGCCACCCAGAAAACCGTCGATGGCCCGTCCAACAAGGACTGGCGCGGCGGCCGCGGCATCCTCGAGAACATCATTCCGTCCTCGACCGGAGCCGCCAAGGCCGTCGGCGTGGTGTTGCCGGAGCTGAAGGGCAAGCTCACCGGCATGGCCTTCCGCGTCCCCACCTCCGACGTATCGGTGGTTGACCTCACCGTGGAACTGAACAAGGACGCCGCCTACAAGGACATCTGCGCCGCGATGAAGGCCGCGTCGGAAGGCGAAATGAAGGGCGTGCTCGGCTATACCGAAGAGAAGGTAGTTTCCACCGACTTCGTCGGCAACACGGCACCCTCGACCTTCGACGCCGAAGCCGGCATCGCGCTTGACGGCACCTTCGTCAAGGTCGTGGCCTGGTACGACAACGAGTACGGCTACACCTGCAACATGCTGCGCTTCGTCCAGCACGTGGCTGCCTGAGGACCGGGGACGGAAGACAGAGGACACACCATGGCCAGTTTCAAGCGACTCTCCGATTTCGACCTCGCGGGCAAGCGCGTCTTCATTCGCGCCGACCTCAACGTGCCGGTCAAGGACGGCAAGGTCACCTCCGACGCGCGCATCACTGCATCCATGCCGACCATCGAGTTCTGCCTCAAGGCCGGCGCCAAAGTCATGGTGACTTCGCATCTGGGCCGGCCGGAAGAGGGCGTGTATGCCGAGGAAAATTCGCTCAAGCCGGTGGCCGACGTGATGGCCGCCAAGCTCGGCAAGCCGGTACGCGTGATCCGCGACTGGGTCGATGGCGGATTCGAGGTCGCCGCCGGGGAAGTCGTGCTGCTGGAGAACTGCCGCTTCAACA
>CAZGQB010000554.1:0-1552 GCA_964527055.1 uncultured Sulfuritalea sp. | reverse complement strand
GGTATCGCGCCGCCAGCGAACCGCAGGGCGTGTTCCAGGCCGTCGAATGTATGTCAACCAGCGGCGACTGGCTGATCGCCCGCACCGGCTACACCGGCGAGGACGGCTTCGAGATCACCCTTCCGGCCGAGAGCGCCGCCGCCACCTGGCAGGCCCTGCTCGCTGCCGGCGTGCGGCCCTGCGGCCTGGGCGCGCGGGACACCCTGCGCCTCGAAGCCGGCATGAACCTCTACGGCCAGGACATGGACGAGGACATCACGCCCTACGAAGCCGGCCTGCGCTGGACCGTGGACCTCAAGGATCCCGCGCGCGACTTCATCGGCAAATCGGCACTGGCGGCGACCCAGCCGCGCAACCAGTTCGCCGGCCTGCTGCTGCTCGACCGCGGCGTGCTGCGCGCCCACCAGAAGATCATCACGCCGCAAGGCGAAGGCGAGACCACCAGCGGCAGCTTCTCGCCCACGCTGAACCAGTCGATCGCCCTGGCGCGCCTGCCGGAGGGTGTGGCCATCGGCAGCGAAGTCGAAGTCGAAATCCGCGACAAGCGCCTCAAGGCGCGCGTCATCAAACCCGTATTCGTCCGTAACGGTAAGCCCCTGATCTGAGGAAATGCACATGAACACGCCAGACAACCTGAAATACGCCGCCTCCCACGAATGGGCCCGGCTCGAAGCCGACGGCAGCGTCACCATCGGCATCACCGACCACGCCCAGGAAGCGCTGGGCGACATCGTCTTCCTCGAACTGCCGGCGGTCGGTCGCACGGTCAAGGCCGGCGAGGAATGCGCGGTGGTCGAATCGGTCAAGGCCGCTTCCGACATCTACTCGCCCGTCTCCGGCGAAGTGGTGGAGGCCAACCAGGCGGCGGCCGACGCGCCGGAAAGCGTGAACCAGGACGCCTATGCGGCCTGGCTGTTCCGCATCAAGCCGGCCGACGCCGGCGCGTGCGCGACCGAACTGGGCGGCCTGCTGAGCGCCGAAGCCTACGCCGCGACGCTCTGACATGCACGCCGAACACCTGTCCCACGCCCTGACCGAACTCGAAAACCGCGACGAATTCATCGGCCGCCACATCGGCCCCGGCGAACATGCCATCGCCGCGATGCTGGCCTCGATCGGCACCGATTCGCTGCGCACGCTGATCGGCGAAACGGTGCCGGCGACGATCCGCCTGCAGCGCCCGCTGGACCTGCCCGCGGCGATGCCCGAACACGCGGCGCTCGCCGCGCTGAAGTCCGTGGCGGCGAAGAACGTGCTGAAGAAGTCGCTGATCGGTCAGGGCTACTACGGCACGCTGACGCCGCCCGTGATCCTGCGCAACCTGTTCGAGAACCCCGGCTGGTACACGGCCTACACGCCCTACCAGGCCGAGATCGCCCAGGGCCGGCTGGAAGCCCTGCTCAACTACCAGCAGATGGTGGTCGACCTCACCGGCCTGGAGATCGCCAACGCCTCGCTGCTCGACGAGGCCACCGCCGCCGCCGAAGCCATGACCATGGCGCGGCGCATCTCGAAGAGCAAGGGCAATGTTTTCTTCGTCGATGAGGCGGCC
>CAZGQB010000553.1:0-1560 GCA_964527055.1 uncultured Sulfuritalea sp. | reverse complement strand
CCTTCCTTGAGCTCGAAGTGCTGATCCAGATTCTGTCCCGCCAGCAGCGCCGCCGGGCTGGCGCCGAACGCCGTGCCGAGCTTCTTCACCGCGACCTGCTTCAAGTCGGGGTCGTAACTCCAGAGTTTGTTGCCGTCGCTGACCAGCAATTGCTTGTAGGGCGTCTCGTAGGACCAGCGGAATTTGCCGGGCCGCTGCAGGGCGAAGATGCCTGCCGACTGCTGCGGCTTGCGCCCCGACTTGGCGATCACGGTCTGCGTGAATACGCCGCGCGCGCTGCGGTTGGTGTCGAGGAAGGCCTTGAGCTGGTCGAGGCCGGCGGCGCTGACACTCAGGCAACACGTCAGTGCGGCAATACCTGCAATGCAGTTCTTCATGGGGCAACGTCCGCCAGAAGTGCGATGCGTCCGACGTCCTTTGCGCTGCGGAAATAGCGCTTGTCGGCCGTCACCAGCGTGGCGCCCGGCGTATGCAGGGCGACGGCATGGTAAAGGGTGTCGAACAGATGCTGGCCGAGGCGCAAGGCCAGTGTACAGGCGGTCTCGTAGACAACCGGTTCCGTGGCCGACTCGAACTCCACGGCCATCAGGTCTTTCAAGTCGGACAGCGCATCGGCGGGCTTTTCGCGTGCCAGCACGGCGCCCATTTCGGCCAGGAAATGCGGGGGCTGCACCATGGCGACACTACCCTCACCGACGCGGGCGAGGATCTCCAGGGCGCGCTGGCAGTGGTCTTCGCCTTCCCGGAAATGCAGAAACCATTTGATGGCAACGCTGGCATCCAGCACCAGGATCACGGTCGCCCCTTGTCGCGGGCCTTGCGGAATGTCGCCTCGGTCACGCCGGGAGCGCGCTCGCGCCGCGCCACGATGCGGCTGATCGCGGCACGGCTGCGCTCCTTGCGCCTGGCCCGCTCCACCGCCTCGCGCATCAGCTCGGCGATGATGGCGCTCTTGTTCTGGCCCGAGAAGACGGCGTTGAACTCCTCCTTGACTTCATCCGGCACGCTGAAATTGACGGTGGACATGACCCGCTCCGTTTGTTGAAGATTTCCACAAAGTATAGCGGATGTCGGCTGATGGGCCAGCGCCGCCTTCGGCCCGGCACGGCCGGCGCCGGCAAGCTTGTCGCCGAGGCGGCGTCCGGCGAGCGCTGCTCTATTCCGCCCGGCCCGGCGCAATCACTTCGCGCCCGCCTGCCCCGTTCATCGGCGTCACCAGCCCGGCCTTTTCCATGGCCTCGATCAGGCGCGCGGCGCGGTTGTAGCCGATGCGCAGGTGGCGCTGCACCAGAGAGATCGAGGGCCGCCGCGTCTTCAGCACGACTTCGACGGCCTGGTCGTACATCGGGTCGGCTTCGGCATCGCCGCCCGCCCCATCGTTACCCTGGCCGGCGCCGACTTCTCCGTCCTCCGCCGCCGGCCCGTCGAGCAGGCCGTCGATGTAGTCCGGCGGTCCGACCTTCTTCAAGTGGTCGACCACGTGATGCACCTCCTCGTCGGCGACAAAGGCGCCATGCACGCGCACCGGCAGGCCGGTGCCGGGCGCGAGGAACAGCATGT
>CAZGQB010000552.1:0-1565 GCA_964527055.1 uncultured Sulfuritalea sp. | reverse complement strand
GGCGTGATTGACCAGGCCCTGGAAGAACTCGCGCACCAGGTCGACATCGAACTCGCCGATGGTAGCGCGGGTGAAGGGCACGTTGAAGACCAGCCCCGGCCGGCCGGACAGATCCACCACCACGCGCGACAGGGCCTCGTCGAGCGGCACATAGGCATGGCCGTAACGGCGCAGGCCCTTCTTGTCGCCCCACGCTTTCGCCAAGGCCTGGCCGATGGTGATGCCGACATCCTCGATGGTGTGATGCGCGTCGATGTGCAGGTCGCCCTTGGCGTCGACCGTCAGGTCGATCATGCCGTGGCGCGCGATCTGGTCCAGCATGTGGTCGAAGAAGCCGATGCCGGTGGCGAGTTTGGCCGCGCCCGTGCCATCGAGGTCGAGAGCGACGCGGATTTTCGTTTCCTGGGTGTTGCGCGAAATGTCGGCTTGCCGCATGGCGTGATGATCAGGCAGAGGGTCGAGAGCCGCATGATACCATCGGCACAACAGGCTGCACGCCAGGTCCGGCGGCCGCATCCGAACTCAGATTTCGTCTACCCAACCTGCCACTCCCCCCCAGCCATGAGCCGCTTCTGGAGCGATGTCGTCAAGGGCCTCAAGCCCTATGTGCCGGGCGAGCAACCCAAGCTCGCGAACCTGGTCAAACTCAACACCAACGAGAATCCATACGGCCCCTCGCCGCGCGCGCTGGATGCGATCCGCGCTGTCACGGACGATTCGCTGAAGCTGTATCCCGATCCGAACGCCGAGCAGCTCAAGCTCGCAATCGGCAAGTATCACGGCGTCGAAGCGAGCAACGTCTTCGTCGGCAACGGTTCCGACGAAGTCCTCGCCCACGTCTTTCTCGGCCTGCTGAAGCAGCCGCGATCCATCCTGTTCCCCGACATCAGCTACAGCTTCTATCCGGTGTACTGCGGCTTGTATCAAGTGGGCTTCGAAACCGTTCCGCTGGCCGACGATTATTCGATCCGGCTCGCCGACTACGCAAAGCCCCATGGTAAAAAATGCGGCGGAATCATTTTCCCCAACCCGAATGCGCCGACCGGCTGCCTGGTGCCACTGGCTGACATCGAAGGCCTGTTGCAGACCAACACGGATTCGGTGGTTGTGATCGACGAAGCCTATGTCGATTTCGGCGGTGAGAGCGCGATTCCGCTGACGGCCAAGTACCCGAACCTGCTGGTGGTGCAGACGCTCTCAAAATCACGTTCGCTGGCCGGCCTGCGGGTCGGCTTCGCGGTCGGCCACGCCGACCTGATCGAAGCGCTGGAGCGGGTCAAGAACAGCTTCAATTCCTACCCGCTGGACCGGCTGGCGATCGCCGGCGCGGTCGCGGCCTTCGAGGATCGCGAGTATTTCGAGCAGACCTGCAAGGCCGTCATCGCGACGCGCGAAAAGCTGGTCGGCGAACTGCGGGCGCTGGGCTTTGAAGTGCTGCCCTCGGCCGCCAACTTCATCTTCGCCCGCCATCCGCAACACGATGCAGAAAATTCGGCGCTGGCGCTACGGCAACGCAGCATCATCGTGCGCCATTTCAAGCTGCCGCGCATCGAGCAGTTCCTGCG
>CAZGQB010000551.1:0-1568 GCA_964527055.1 uncultured Sulfuritalea sp. | reverse complement strand
CTGAGGAGCCATTATCTCCAGATCAGCTTGGTCCGAGAATCTCAGGACAGGTCACGACCACCTGACGCTCGCCGTTCCGCCAGCGCCGACTTTTCGCCACCGGCGCAACGACCTTTCAGGCCGACGCCCGACTCCGCCTGCCGCGCAGCCTCAATCGCCGGTCGCTATGGTCATCACCAGCGTGCCCTCGGCGACATGCTGGCCTTCCTCGACTAAGACCTCGGCCACGGTGCCGGCGTGCGGGGTCTGGATGTCGAGCGCGACCTTGCCGGTTTCCAGGGTGATCACGTTGTCGTCGAAGTTGACCGTGTCGCCGGGCTTGACCAGGATCTCCCACACCGTGATGTCGCCCTGGGCGCAGCTGCCGCAGGTCTCCCAGCATTCGGGATAGATCGGGATGCGGATTTCCTTCGGCCCGCTCACGCCAGGAATTTCGCTACGAAGGCGCCCTCGCAGCCCGGGGGCAGGGCGATGCGGACGTAATGGCCGCTGCCGGGCGCGACCGTGACCGGTGCGTCGTCGCGATTGCGCATGGCCTTGATTTTAAGTTCAAGATTGCCCTGCGGGCGGACGATCTCCAGCCGGTCGCCGAGCGCGAAGCGGTTCTTCACCGCCACTTCGGCCAGGCCGTCGGCGCCGTAGCCGGTGACGTCGCCGACATACTGGCTGCGGCTGGATTCGGAGCTGCCGCGCAGGTAGTTCTGGTAGTCGCGGTCGGGGCGGCGCTCGTAGAAGCCGGCGGTGTAGCCGCGGTTGGCGAGACCGTCGAGCTGGCCGATCAGCTGCGGATCAAAGGGCCGTCCGGCGACGGCGTCGTCTATCGCCTGGCGGTAGCTCTGGCAGCTGCGCGCGACGTAGTAGGGCGACTTGGTTCGACCCTCGATCTTCAGCGAATCGACGCCGATTTCGGCCAGCCTGGCGACGTACTCGATGGCGCGCAGGTCCTTCGAGTTGAGGATGTAGCTGCCGTGCTCGTCTTCCTCGATCGGCATGTATTCGCCGGGGCGCTCGCGTTCCTCGATCAGCCAGGCGCCGGGGCGGCGCAGCGTCGACGGCGCGGCGGGAAAAGTCGGCGCGCGTGGCACGGCGAGGTCGACGTCGCCGGCGGCGTCTTCGCTGCCTTCATGGACCTTGTAGTCCCAGCGGCAGGAATTGGTGCAGCTGCCCTGGTTGGGGTCGCGGTGGTTGAAGTAGCCCGAGAGCAGGCAGCGCCCCGAGTAGGCGATGCACAGCGCGCCATGGACGAAGACTTCCAGCTCGGTGTCCGGGCACTCCTGGCGGATCTCGGCGACTTCATCGAGAGAGAGTTCGCGCGAGAGGATCACACGGCTGATGCCGGCGGCGCGCCAGAACTTTACCGCCGCGTGGTTCACCGTGTTGGCCTGTACCGAGAGGTGGATGGCCATGTGCGGCCAGCGTTCGCGCACCATGGCGATCAGGCCGGGGTCGGCCATGATCAGCGCATCGGGCGCGAGCGCGACCACCGGCGCCATGTCGTCGAGGTAGGTCTTGAGCTTGGCGTTGTGCGGCAGCACGTTGCTGACCACGTAGAAGCGCTTGCCGCGGGC
>CAZGQB010000550.1:0-1576 GCA_964527055.1 uncultured Sulfuritalea sp. | reverse complement strand
ATGGTGGAGGTGAGCGGGATCGAACCGCTGGCCTCGACGTTGCGAACGTCGCGCTCTCCCAACTGAGCTACACCCCCATCGGACGACGCGGATTATAGCAACCGCACCTGGCAGCGGGAAGTTGTCCTCAGGCAAGGCTCACCTCATCCACCGCGCACTTGGTCACGCCCAGTGCGGTGCGCACCACCAGCGGATAAGCGTTGCCGAGGAAGGAACCGATACCGGCGATGTTGTAGCCGACGACGAGGCCCGGCACCTTGCCGACCAGCACCTCGCGCCCGACGACGAAGCCCAGTTTGATGGCGGCATTCACCGCGCAGCCGATGTTGCGTTCCAGCGGTCCATCATCCCGCCGGACCTTCCCCGGGCGCGAGCCCGTGCGCACTTTCGCAGCCATGGCGTCCTCCTCATGGCGGATATCCCGCCTGACGGAAAATTATCGGCCGTCGCGGAAAAGCTTCAGGCTTTGATGACAGTAATGTTTCACCCCTATTTCGACCCCGCCGCAGCGCGGCGCAGGCGGTCGTTGACCGCCCGCCAGGCCTCTTCCTCGGGCGGGGCCGCGACCAGGATCAGGTCGCCGCCGAGTGCATCCAGCTCACGCAGTCCGGCATAGAGATCATGGGCGAAGCGGACCGGGTCGGGGCTCGCCGAATGGCAGGCGATCCCCGTGCGCGCCTCGAGAAGCTGTGGATCGGCCAGCACGGCGACGCGCCGGCCGGCCGCCAGCGCGGTCTGCAGCGCCTGAGGAAAATCCGCCGCCGCAACCAGTTGCAGTTGGGTGGCAGGGGCATAGTGGGCATCAAGGCTGCCCGAAACCCGCGGCGAATTCCGCTCCCCGCCCGGTTCCGGCGGATAGCCGAGAACGTCCGCGAGGGCCGCAGCATCCAGCATGCCGGGCCGCAGAATCCGCGCCCTGTCACCGGACAGATCGAGGATCGTGGATTCGATGCCGACCGCGCAGGGACCGCCGTCAAGGATCATCGAAACCGCCGCGCCAAGCTCGTCGCGCACGTGCGCGGCCGTGGTCGGACTGACGCGGCCGAAGCGGTTGGCCGACGGCGCGGCGACGCCCCCGCCAAACTCGCGCAACAATTGCAGGGCCAGGGGATGGTTGGGCACGCGCAGGCCGACCGTATCCTGGCCGCCGGTGATCGCGTCGGAAACCGACGGATGGCGCCTGAGGATCAAGGTCAGCGGCCCCGGCCAGAATGCCGCCGCCAGCCCATGTGCCGCTTCCGGAATATCGACGGCCCAGCGCTCGAGCTGGCTGGCGTCGGGCAGATGGACGATCAGCGGATGGTCGGCGGGTCGCCCCTTGGCGGCGAATATCGTTGCGATCGCCCCCGGGTTCGAGGCATCGGCGCCCAGGCCGTAAACGGTTTCGGTCGGAAAGGCCACCAGCTCGCCCGCGCGCAGCAAGGCCGCTGCGCGGGAGATCTCATTCATCGCCGATGCCGATCAGTCGCCGTGCCGCCAGCGCCGACTTTTGCACCTCCGGCGCATCGCTGCCGATCACCGTGAAGTGGCCCATCTTGCGCCCCGGCCGGGCGTGGTGCTTGCCGTAGAGGTGCAG
>CAZGQB010000549.1:0-1585 GCA_964527055.1 uncultured Sulfuritalea sp. | reverse complement strand
CGGCGCTTGGCCTCGGCCAGCAGGTCGGAGGTCTTGCCGAACAGCGTGGCGCCGGTCGGGCAGACCTCGGCGCAGGCCGAGTAGTGGCCGTCCTTGTGGCGGTGGCGGCACAGCTCGCACTTGCCGATGCGGCCGGTAGGCGAATCGTACTGGTACTTGGGAATGCCGAAGGGACAGGCGGCGACGCAGTAGCGGCAGCCGATGCACTTGTCCGGGTTGTAGCCGACCACGCCGGTGACCGGATCCTTGGTCATCGCCGAGACCGGGCAGGCCGAAACGCAGGACGGATCGCCGCAGTGCATGCAGGAGGTCTTCATGAAAGCGAAGCCGTTGGTCTCCTGATCCTTGGCATCCATGGTGCCGTTGCGGTACATCTTGATCAGGTTGAAGGTATAGCCCGAGGTGTCGAGCGGCGTGTCCCACAGGTGGTCGACCGTGGAAAACTCGGCCGGGTTTTCGTTGGCCGTCTTGCAGGCCGCGACACAGGCCTTGCAACCCACGCAAAGGGTGCTGTCGTAAAGCAGGCCCAGGGCTTCGGGCGGACGCGGGCGGGTTTCACGCGCCAGGACGGGAGTCGCCACGGCGCCGGCGGTGGCCGCCGCGCTTCCCGCCAGCATCCCTTTGAGGAAATCTCGCCGGGTGCCCATGATCAGGCTCCGGCCTTGTCGTCGGCAGATTTACCGGCGGCTTTGGCACGCTCGGCCTCCTCGGCGGCGTGGGACAGGCCAAGGTTGCGGGTCAGCATCACCGCGGCCCCGGCGGCGGCGCCGGCCACCGCGGCCACGGCGGCGGCGGATGCGAAGGATGCGGCCTTGCCCTGCTCTTCGACGATGCGCGGATATTGCAGCGGCGGCGTGACATTGAGCATCTTGGCCACCTGGTGGATCGGCTTGGTGAAGCCGACGCCCTTTTCGGTGCAGCCGATGCAGGGATGGCCGCAGCCGACCGGCCAGTTGTTCTCGCCGGCATCGCCAAAACCCAGGGTCGAGCAGTTGGCATAGGTCTCGGGGCCCTTGCAGCCCAGCTTGTAAAGGCAGTAGCCCTGGCGGTGGCCGGAATCGCCGAATTCCATGGCGAAGCGGCCGGCGTCGAAATGGGCGCGCCGTTCGCAGTTTTCGTGGATCAGGCGCGAGTAGGCGAACTTCGGCCGGCCCAGCTTGTCGAGTTCCGGCAACTTGCCGAAGGTGAGGAAATGCACCACGGCGGCGAGGAAGTTATAGGGGTTGGGCGGGCAGCCGGGGATGGTCATCACCGGCTTGCCGAGAATTTCCGCAACGCCCGCGGAGCCGGTCGGGCTCGAGTCAGCGCCGGAGATCGAGGGGATCGTCGAGGGCATGCCGCCCCAGGAGGCGCAGGAACCGATGGCGATCACCGCGGCCGCGTCGGCCGCGCATTCCTTGACCATGTCGATCGCGGTCTGGCCGCCGATCTTGCAGTAGATGCCGTTGGCCTTGGTCGGGATCGCGCCTTCCACCACCAGCACGTACTTGCCCTTGTTGGCCTTCATCGCCGCCTTGCGCGCGGCTTCGGCCTGGTGGCCGGCGGCAGCCATCAGGGTCTCGTGGTAGTCAAGCGAGATGACGTC
>CAZGQB010000548.1:0-1587 GCA_964527055.1 uncultured Sulfuritalea sp. | reverse complement strand
GCCATCAGGCCGCGCATGCCGGCCAGCTGGCGAATCTGGGCCGCGGAACCCCGCGCACCCGAGTCGGCCATCATGTAAATGGAATTGAAGGATTCCTGGCTCACCTGTTTGCCATCGGCGCCAGTCACCGTCTGGTGCGCTAGCTGATCCATCATGGCCTTGGCAACCTGATCGCCGGCACGTCCCCAGATATCCACCACTTTATTGTAGCGCTCGCCCACCGTGACGAGACCGGAGGTGTATTGCTTTTCGATTTCCTTCACCTCAGTCTCGGCAGCCGAGATCAGGGAGTGCTTTTGCGTCGGCACCAGCATGTCATCGACGCAAATGGATATGCCGGCACGGGTCGCCAGTCGGAAACCGGCTTGCATCAGCTGATCGGCGAAGACGACGGTCTCCTTGAGGCCGCACCGGCGGAAGCTCTCGTCGATGAGCTTGGAGATTTCCTTCTTCTTGAGCGGCTTGTCGATAACCTTGAACGGCAGGCCGCGCGGCAGGATTTCCGACAACAGGGCGCGTCCCGCCGTGGTCGAGTAGCGAGTGACCTTGGGCTGCCACTGGTTGTCCGAATTCAGTTCATGCTCGCTGATGCGCACCGTGATGCGGGCATGCAGGTCTATCTGGCGCGAATCGACTGCGCGAGCAACTTCAGCAATGTCGGCGAACATCATGCCGTTGCCGCGTGCCGATACGTTTTCCCGTGTGGCGTAATACAGGCCCAGCACCACGTCCTGTGACGGCACGATGATCGGTTGGCCGTTGGCGGGGGACAGGACGTTGTTCGAGGCCAGCATCAGGGTGCGGGCCTCCATCTGCGCTTCCAGCGACAGAGGGATGTGCACCGCCATCTGGTCGCCGTCGAAGTCGGCGTTGAATGCCACGCAGACCAGCGGGTGCAACTGGATCGCCTTGCCTTCGATCAGTGTCGGCTCGAATGCCTGAATGCCGAGCCGGTGCAGGGTCGGTGCGCGGTTCAGCATCACCGGGTGCTCGCGAATGACTTCCTCGAGGATGTCCCATACCACTGGAGTTTCGGCTTCGACTTCCTTCTTCGCCGCCTTGATCGTGCTGGCAATACCCATCTTTTCCAGACGCTCGAAAATGAAGGGTTTGAACAATTCCAGCGCCATCTTCTTCGGCAGGCCACACTGGTGAAGCTTAAGTTGCGGGCCGACGACGATGACGGAACGCCCGGAGTAGTCCACGCGCTTGCCGAGCAGGTTCTGGCGGAAGCGGCCTCCCTTGCCCTTGATCATGTCGGCCAGCGACTTGAGCGGACGCTTGTTGGCACCTGTCATGGCCTTGCCTCGGCGCCCGTTGTCGAGTAGCGAATCGACGGCCTCCTGCAACATGCGTTTCTCGTTGCGCACGATGATGTCCGGAGCCTTCAGCTCCAGCAGGCGCTTGAGCGTGCCTTCCTCCGGGATCATCGCCTGCAATCCCAGCCACTTGTCGATGATCAGCGGATCGCTCTGGTAGCGCTCGTAGAAATCCTGGATCGCTTCGGTGCGCGCCGGCCCGTCATGCTGCGATAGCGTACCGAGCGCCGCCATGCGGTCGGTCATGTTGTCGGCTGTACGATATTGC
>CAZGQB010000547.1:0-1589 GCA_964527055.1 uncultured Sulfuritalea sp. | reverse complement strand
TGTCGATCGGCATGCCGACCAGGGCCAGCGCCATGATCGGCGTGCCGCCCATGGCATACACGTCGCTGATCGCGTTGGTCGCCGCGATGCGGCCGAAATCGAAGGGGTCATCGACGATGGGCATGAAGAAGTCAGTGGTGGCGATCAGCGCCTGCTCGTCGTTGAGGCGGTACACCGCGGCGTCGTCGGCGGTTTCGATGCCGACCATGAGTTCCTTCGGCACCGGAAAGTTGCGCACGCCGCGCAGGATTTCGGTAAGCAGGCCGGGCGCGACCTTGCAGCCGCAACCGCCGCCATGGCTGAACGAGGTCAGGCGGATTGGAGCCGGGGGAATGCTGGGGGAGTTCATTTTTTATAACCTTGTCATTGCGAGGAGAGTGCGAACGGCAGCGCATTCACGCGCCGGGGAGAACAAGGATACCTGCTCCGCGCAGTGTCGGGACAAGCTCGCGTAATAGCCTGCATCGGTCGCCGCCCGGGAAATCAGTGCGGCCAGGCCGTCTGCATCGCCCGGTGCAAACCAGCCGGGGTAATCCGCGCCGAGCATGCCCCGGTTGCCGGCAATGTCGCTGCCCAGCACCGGCACGCCGCTGGTCACGGCCTCGATCAGTACGTTGGCGCCGCCTTCCATGAGAGAGGGCAGCAGCAGCAGGTGGCAGCGCTTGATCATCTGCCGGGTCGCCGCCTGCGGCAGGGCGCCGAGCCAACGGTAGCGGCTGTCCCTGGCACCCAGATGCGCCACTTCAGCGGCAAGTTGCGCGTCGAGGGCGCCGCCGACATGGAACAGGCGCACCGGCAGTTCGGCCGGTAGCAGGCGCAAGGCACGCAGCGCCGTCAGCGGATCCTTCTCGGCGCGCATGTGCCCCACCAGCGCCAGGTCGAAATGGCGCCGGCTGCGGCGGCCCGGCAGCAAACTGCGCGCCGACTGGTGGATCACCATGGCTTTGGCCGCATGCACCGGCGACAACTCGCGCAGGCCCTCGGCCTGCAGCACGACCAGGCGGGTGGCCAGGTCAAGCGATTGCTGCGCCTGCGCGTCGCTGCGGATGTCGCGGTAAAGGTCGGTTCCGGTCAGTGCCAGCACCATCGGGCGCTGCGGATAAACTTCGGCGAAACGCGCGATGGACGGCGCCGAACGTCGCGCATGGAGGGCGATCATCATGTCGTCATCGGCGCCCGTCCAGTGAAGTTCGATGCGGACCCGGGCATGCGGCGCCAAGCAGCGCGCCCAGCGCCTTGCCGTATGCCAGTTGCCGTTATTGGCGCCGGCCAAAGCCGGGCTGATAATGGCGATGGAGGGATAGGACGAAATGGACATGCCTGATTTGAGAACTGCCGGAAAAGACCTGCTCGCCGATGCGCTGCGCGATGCACGCGATTATACGATCCACCTGCTCGACGACTGGGCGGCCTGGCCCGCCGACGCCCCGCCCGATCCTCGACAGGTGCCCTGCCTCGACATCATCAATCCGCCGCTGTGGGAACTCGGCCACGTCGCCTGGTTCATGGAGTACTGGTGCCGGCGCTATCGCGGCGATGCTACGGTACCGCTGCCTTCCCGCCTCGCCAATGCCGACCGCTGGTACGAC
>CAZGQB010000546.1:0-1590 GCA_964527055.1 uncultured Sulfuritalea sp. | reverse complement strand
TGGCGCAGATTCACCAGTCCCACCGCGCCGGCCGTCAGCAGGAACGGTGCGCCGGCACCCACCAGTTGCGCCAGCAGGAACTGGGCCGAGCCGGCGAACACGATCGACGACATGGCCATCGCCGCCGGTGCCGGAATGCCGCTTTGCAGTGCGACTACGCCGTAAATCACTCCAAACGGGGCGACGCCCACGAGGATCGGCAGGACGGCGCGCAAACCCAGGGCGAAGGCAGTACGCGGCGTCATTTGCGAGCCGGAAGGTTGACCAGGACGATGCCGCCCACCACCAGCGCCGCCGCGAGAAAGAAACCGGCGCTGGACCGGTCGCCCATCAGCAGCATGCCGAACCAGACGCCGAACAGCGGCGTCAGGAAGGAGAACACCAGCAGGCGCCCGGCGAGGTAGCGCGTCAGCAGCCAGAACCAGGCGAGGTAGCTGGCGAAGGCAACGATGGCGATCTGGTAGGCCATGGCCAGAAAAGTCGGCGCCGACAGCACGGCGATTCCGCGCTCGCCGACCAGCCAGGAGAGCGGAAACATGATCGCAGCCGAAACCACCAGCTGGTAAAGCAGCACCTTGGTCGCCGTCACGCTCGCCAGCGACGTTGCGCGGATCAGCACCGTGGTCGCGGCCCAGAACAGCGCCGCGAGGACGCCGAAGAAATCGCCGAGCGGGTGGCCGCCCGAGGCCTTGTCGGCGAAGGCCAGCACCAGGCCGCCGAAAGCCAGCATGACGCCGGCCCACTGGCGCCGGCCCATGTGCTCGCCGGGCACGAAGAAATGCAGGCCGAGCACCGTGAAACAGGGTGCGGTGTAGAGGAAGACCACCATGCGCGAGACCGTAGTCAGTTCCACGCCGACGAAGATGAAGACGAACTCGAGCCCGAACAGCACGCCCGCCGCCAGCCCCGGGCGCAGCGAGCCGTCCGACCCGCCGAGTTCGATGCCGCGCCAGCGCGCCCAGGCGAAGACCAGCAGCGCGCCGCCGGCGGAGCGGATCGCGGCCTGCAGGATGGGGGCGATCTCGGCCGCGGCGAACTTCATCGCCACCTGCTGGAAGCCCCAGATCGCGCACAGCAGCACCATCAGGGCAAAGGCCCCCGCACCGGGCGCGATCCTCGGGTTCATGCCGCCAGAGCCAGCGGCATGAGGCGGTGGTGCCGCCGCGCCTCGTTGCAGGCCTCGTCGCCCCGGCCGACGGCCGCCAGGGGCGCGAAATCACGGCATGCCGACGAGCGGAATTCATGGATCGCACAGGACGCGACTTTCCCGACGGTACCGCGCAGGACGACGCAACGCACCGGTGCGCTTGCCGTGCCGCGCATGCAGACGACATGCGGGGCAACTTCTTCGACCAGGGCAGCCGGTACGCTGCCGCCGGGCAGGTCATCGACTTCGTGGCAGGGAAAGGTAACGCGGTAAGTGGCGCAACAGGCGCCGCAGGACCGGCAGGGACTCACAGCACCAGGCGACCGAGCCAGAAAGCCAGGGCGGCGATCAGCGCGCTGGCGGGGATGGTCAGCACCCAGGCCCAGACGATGCCGCCGGCCACTCCCCAGCGCACGTTGCCCTTGCCTTTCGATGTGCCGACG
>CAZGQB010000545.1:0-1591 GCA_964527055.1 uncultured Sulfuritalea sp. | reverse complement strand
TGGCCGCGGCCCGCCGGAGGTGGCTCCAGCGGGCCATCGGGATCAGCGTGCTCAGCATCACCACCGCGGTCTCGGTCGCCATCCTCGTGGGGGTCGATCAGGACGGCCCCGCGGCGGCGTTCATGGGTGGCTGGGAGGCGCCCGTCGGCATCTCCCTCGTGGCCGACCGCTTCAGCGCGCTGCTCCTCGCCGTGGCGTCGCCCGTGCTCGTGGCCGTGCTCATCTTCGCCATCGGCCAGCCCGGGACCGAGCGCGAGCAGCCCGGCTTCCACCCCGTCTACCTCGTGCTGGCCGCGGGGGTCGCCCTGTCGTTCCTCACCGGCGACCTGTTCAACCTCTTCGTGGCCTTCGAGATGATGCTCACCGCCAGTTACGTGCTGATCACCATCGGCGGGCGCGCCGACCAGGTGCGGTCGGGCATGACCTACGTGGTCATCAATCTCGTGGCGTCGGTGCTGTTCGTGGGGATGCTCGGCCTCTTGTACGCCGCGCTGGGCACCGTGAACATGGCCGACCTGGCCGAGGGCATGGGGTCGTTGTCGCCCAGCCTCCGCCTCGCGTTCGCCCTGATGATGTTCGTGGTCTTCGGGATCAAGGCCGCGGTCTTCCCGCTCTTCTTCTGGCTGCCCGACAGCTACCCGACGGCGCCGACCGCGGTCACCGCGGTGTTCGCCGGACTGCTCACCAAGGTCGGCGTCTACTGCATCATCCGGACCCAGACGCTGATCGTGCCGGAAGCGGATCGACCCATCGGCTTCCTGCTCGTCATCGCCGGGCTGACCATGGTGATCGGGGTCCTCGGGGCCATCGCCCAGAACGACATGAAGCGCATCTTGAGCTTCCACATCGTGAGCCAGATCGGGTACATGATCCTCGGCCTCGCACTGTTCACCGTGGCCGGCGTCGCCGCCGCCATCTTGTTCGTGGTCAACCAGATCGTCCTCAAGAGCACCCTGCTGCTCAGCGCCGGCATGGTCGACCACTCCGCCGGCTCCGCCCAGCTCACGCGCATCGGCGGCCTGGCCCGGAAGTTCCCGGTGCTCGGCTGGATCTTCCTGTTGCCGGCGCTGAGCCTCGCCGGCATCCCGCCGTTCTCGGGCTTCGTGGCCAAGCTGGCCGTGGTCGAGGCCGGCTTCGACGAGAAGGCCTGGGCCGTCGTCGCGGCCAGCCTGGCCGTCAGCGTCCTGACCCTCTACTCCATGACCAAGATCTGGGGCGGGGCCTTCTGGGGCACGCCCGAGGTGGTGCTCGAGCCCGGTGACGCGGCCACGGCGCGCTTCGGTGGCACCGTCCCGATGGTCGTGTCCACCGGGGCCCTGGTGGTGGGGACGGTGGCTCTGGCCCTGTTCGCCGGGCCCCTCTACGAGCTCTGCCAGCGGGCGGCGGTCGACCTGCTCGACCCCGTCGCCTACCGGACGGCGGTCCTCGGATGAGCGGGGGCCGCGTCACCGCCGGCCGGGCCGTGATCGCCACGTGGCTGACGGTCATGTGGGTGCTGCTCTGGGGCGACCTGTCCCTGGCCAACGTGCTGACCGGCGTGGTCGTGGCCGTCGGGCTCGTCCTGGTCTTCCCGCCGGCGGCGTCCAACGAC
>CAZGQB010000544.1:0-1592 GCA_964527055.1 uncultured Sulfuritalea sp. | reverse complement strand
ACGACATGCTGAAGGGTTACAAGCAGGATCTGGCCGACCAGATGCGCATCGTCGAGCGTGACACCTTTGCCCGGATCGAGAAATTGCTGCTCAACAAGGTGGCGAACAAGGGTCCGAAAAAGCTGGTCAAGGGTACCAAGATCACCAAGGCCTATCTCGAAACCGTCGAGCACTACCACTGGTTCGACATCTCCCTCGCGGATGAGGGCGCCCAGCAGCAATTGGAGAACCTGCGCGACAGCGTGGAGCAGACTCGCAAGGACTTCGATGTCGCTTTCGATGCGAAGAGGAAGAAGCTGACCCAAGGCGACGAGCTGCCGCCAGGCGTGCAGAAGATGGTCAAGGTATATCTTGCCGTCAAGCGCCGGCTGCAGCCGGGGGACAAGATGGCCGGCCGTCATGGCAACAAGGGCGTGGTCTCCAAGATCGTGCCGATCGAGGACATGCCGCACATGGCCGATGGCACGCCGATGGACATCGTATTGAATCCGCTCGGTGTTCCCTCGCGGATGAATATCGGGCAGATCCTGGAAACCCACCTCGGCTGGGCCGCCAAGGGTCTCGGGCTAAAAATTGGCGAAATGCTGAGGAAGCAGACCGCCGCCGCGGAAATTCGCAAGTTTCTGAACAAGATCTACAACGCCTCGGGGCGCAGCGTGGACGTCGACGGTCTTACCGAGAAGGAAGTCGTCGAACTTGCCGGCAACCTGCAGGGCGGTGTACCCTTTGCCACCCCGGTGTTCGACGGCGCCCACGAGACGGAAATCAAGGCCATGCTGCAACTGGCCGGGCTGCCCAGCAACGGGCAGGTCGAGTTGTTCGACGGTCGCACCGGCGAATCCTTCGAGCGTCAGGTGACGGTCGGCTACATGCATGTCCTCAAGCTGCACCACTTGGTTGATGACAAGATGCATGCCCGTTCCACGGGCCCCTACAGCCTGGTTACCCAGCAACCCTTGGGCGGCAAGGCGCAGTTCGGTGGACAGCGTTTCGGCGAGATGGAAGTCTGGGCGCTGGAAGCATACGGCGCGGCATACGTCTTGCAGGAAATGCTTACGGTCAAGTCGGACGACGTCAATGGCCGGACCAAGGTGTACGAAAACATCGTCAAGGGCGAGCACAAGATCGACGCCGGCATGCCGGAATCGTTCAACGTGCTGGTCAAGGAAATCCGTTCGCTGGCGATCGACATCGATCTCGAGCGTTACTGAGCCGCCAAAGCCCCTAGGAGAAAACACACATGAAAAGCCTGTTTGCAGATCTGTTCAAGCAGAACCTGGCGGCCGAAGAGGAGTTCGACGCAATCACCATTGGTCTGGCTTCCCCGGACAAAATCCGTTCTTGGTCCTACGGCGAGGTCAAGAAGCCGGAGACCATCAACTACCGTACCTTCAAGCCTGAGCGCGACGGCTTGTTCTGCGCCAAGATCTTCGGTCCGGTCAAGGATTACGAATGTCTGTGCGGCAAGTACAAGCGCCTCAAACATCGTGGCGTGATCTGCGAAAAGTGCGGTGTCGAAGTCACACAGTCGAAAGTGCGGCGCGAGCGCATGGGCCACATCGAACTGGCATCGCCGACCGCGCATATCTGGT
>CAZGQB010000543.1:0-1596 GCA_964527055.1 uncultured Sulfuritalea sp. | reverse complement strand
CATGCCGGCGAGATCGGCGTCGACGCGCAACTGGTGGCGCTGGCCCATGCGCTGGAAGCCGGCCTGCGGCTGGTGCAACTGCGCGAGCCCGGGCTCGATGCCGCGCGCCGCGCCGCCTTCGTCCATGCCGCCGTCGATCTTTGCCACCAGTACGGCGCGCGGGTGCTGGTCAATGGCGATCCGGCGCTGGCCGCCGGCGCCGGAGCGGACGGCGTGCACCTGCAGGCGCGGCAACTGCAGGCCCAGACCGCGCGACCGGACTTTGCGCTGGTCGCCGCGTCCTGCCATTCCGCGGCGGAACTCGAACGGGCCGCGAAACTGGGCTGCGATTTTGCGGTGTTCGGTACGGTGCGGGAAACCGCTACCCATCCGGGCGTCGCCGGCATCGGCTGGGAGGGATTGGCGGCGGCGCTCGCCGTGCCGCCACTGCCGACTTTTGCCCTAGGCGGGTTGTCGCGCGCGGATCGTGATGCCGCCCAACGCGCCGGCGCCCACGGCATCGCCGCGATCCGCGCCGCCTGGAGCTGAGCTACTCGGCGGCGTCCGGGTCAGGCTTGGGTTCTTCCTTCGCCGCGATCCGGTACTGGTCCGAGGCCCACGCGCCAAGATCGACGCCCTTGCAGCGCGCCGAGCAGAACGGCCGGTAACGGTTTTCCGCCACCCACTCGATGGCCTTGCCGCAGGCCGGGCAGTTGACGATGCGGGGTGCGGCTGCAGCAGTACGCTCCGTTTCAGGCATGCGTCCCGTTGTTGCTTGAAGCCTCGCGTGCTGCCAACAGATAAAGAACGTACTGATTCAGGCTCACCCCCTGCCGCCGCGCACCGAGCGACAGATCGGCGTGTAGACGCCTGGGAATCCGCATCACAAAACGCCCGCTGTAGTCCGCCTCGTTCGCGGGGTTTGACGGTTTTGGAATTGGATTGCCGGCCGCTTTGCAGGCCTTCAGCCAGGCCGCCGCTGCCGCTTGCGACTCGTTCAAGGCTTCGGCCTCGGTCGCACCCCATGCTGAACAGCCTGGCAGATCGGGGAATGTGGCGATAAAGCCCTCATCTTCCGCGCTGTAGTGAATCTCGACAGGGTAATGTGGTTTCATGCTTCGCCCTCGAATTTATCCATCATCGCTATCAGTTGCCGCGCCTGGTAGGGAGGAATCAAGCCGTTCCGGTTCTGGAAATTCAGCCCGGCCGGCTCACCGCTGCGTACATACGCGCGGTGCGATCCGCTCCCGCCCTTGTGAATGAAGCCCAGCAACAAGGCCGCCTTGCAAGCGTCAGCAAATCGCACCGCCTTGGGGTTTGCCCGAATCGCCTCTAGCAACTTGGTTTGCTGGTTCATTGCACTACAGATAGTATCAGATCATTGGCCGCCGATAAACACCGTCCGGCCGGTTCGGGATGCGGCGGATTTGGTGTTGCGTGGGTGCTTCCCGGGTACGCCTGTGGCCAAGGTACTGAAGTGGGCAGCGGCCTCCCTACGGACTTTGGAAAGTGCCTAAAGGTTACAAAGCGTCAATTCGAAATTGACCACCGATTCGACCTGCCGCGGCCGCTGGTCCATGTCGGGGCGCAGGAAGCGGATGTTGATGGCGAACTTGC
>CAZGQB010000542.1:0-1598 GCA_964527055.1 uncultured Sulfuritalea sp. | reverse complement strand
GCTGTCGACCGTTGCGCTGCGCGCCTTGCCGGTGGTGATCCTCGGCGGGTTGACCTCGGTGCCGGGCGCGATCATCGGCGGCCTGATCATCGGTGTCGGCGAAAAGCTTTCGGAGGTCTATCTCGGGCCTTACGTGGGTGGTGGCATCGAGATCTGGTTTGCCTACATGCTGGCGCTGGTCTTTCTCCTGTTCAGGCCGCAAGGCCTGTTCGGGGAGAAAATCATCGACCGCGTCTGACACAGGGGACGACGAACAAATGTTCTATAGAGAAAACGGCCAGTTCAAGACCACCTACAAGGCGGACCAGCAGGCCTTCGCCATTCCGCAGGATCGCTGGGCGATTGTCGCGCTCGTGGCGTTTGCCTTCATCGGGATTCCGCTGCTGGTGGACGAGTACATGTTCCGTGCCATCATGGTGCCGTTCCTGATCCTTTCGCTGGCGGCGCTGGGCGTGAATATCCTGGTCGGTTATTGCGGCCAGATCACCCTCGGCGCGGGTGCTTCGATGGCGGTCGGCGCCTATGCCGCCTACAATTTCATGATCCGCATCGACGGCATGCCGGCACTGGCCGCGATTCTGTTGGGTGGCGTGATTGCGGCCGCAGCAGGCATCGTGTTCGGCATCCCCAGCCTGCGCGTGCGGGGCCTGTATCTCGCCGTGGCGACCCTGGCGTCACAGTTCTTCTGGGACTGGGCCTTCCTGCGCATCAAGTGGTTCACCAACGATTCCTCATCGGGTTCGGTTTCGGTACCCGACATCAATCTGTTCGGCTGGACGATCAATTCGCCGACCGACAAGTACCTGTTCTGTCTCGGATTCCTGGTCGTCTTCACCGTCATGGCGAAGAACCTGCTGCGTGGCAACATGGGCCGGCAATGGATGGCGATTCGCGACATGGACGTGGCGGCCACGGTGATCGGCATCCGCCCGATGTACGCCAAGCTGACCGCCTTCGCCGTCAGTTCCTTCTACCTTGGCGTTGCCGGAGCCTTGTGGGGTTTCGTCAATCTCGGCTCCTGGGAGCCGGCGGCGTTTTCGATCGACCGTTCCTTCCAGTTGCTGTTCATGGTCATCATCGGCGGCATGGGGGCGATTTCCGGCAGCTTCTTTGGCGCGGCCTTCATCGTGATCCTGCCTATCTTCCTGAATCAGATGCTGCCCCTGATAGGCGGTCTGTTCGGACTGGAAGTCTCGATCGCGCTGGTGTCCCACGTCGAGATCATTATCTTCGGTTCGCTGATCGTGTTCTTCCTGATCGTCGAACCGCATGGCATCGCCCGGTTGTGGGCGACCGGGCGGGAGAAGCTGCGACTGTGGCCCTTCCCCCATTGAGAGACAGAGGCGAAGCCGGAGGGTAATATTCCCCGGCATCGCGGATCTGGTTTATTGCAGGCGAAACACCACATCATCCTAGGAGGAGAGAAAATGAAACTACGCAAACTTGCAGTTGCCGCTTCGCTTGCAGCGATCGGTCTGTCCGCAGCCCTTACCGCGCCCGCATACGCGGCCGAGGAGCAATTCTTCCCGGTGCTGGCCTACCGCACCGGCGCCTACGCCCCCAACGGTGCGCCCTGGGCCAACGGCTATGTTGACTAC
>CAZGQB010000541.1:0-1607 GCA_964527055.1 uncultured Sulfuritalea sp. | reverse complement strand
CTGTCGCGCAACCTGCGCGATCTCACCGAAGCCGGCCTTATCCTCGTCAACAAGAACCGCGTGGTGCTTCGCAACCCTGAAATAGAACGTCACCTTCTGACAAATCCGGATCCGCGTCTGGTCGACATCGGAAGCACGCACCGCGTTTGCGCGGCCAAGGAAGACGCCAGTGGAACAGGGCATCAAGGGCACCGCCGGGAATCGTCACAGTGCAGCTGGATCAACGGTGCGGGCCGTCAAAGGGCGCTGTCGCAGCGCATGGCAAAGTCCTGGCTGATGCTGGAACAGGGGCTGCTCGCCCGCCCATCGCGGCTGGTCCTGAGGCAATCGGTGAAGCATTTCGACAGTCGCCTCAAGGAACTCGGGATACAAACCTCCGGCACGGAAAACCATGCCGCCTGGGCCGAGCTCGCAGGCTTGTGGCCGCGCTACCGGGCACTGCTCGAAGTACCTCCCAATCCGGCGGACGCACAGGAGCTCTTCACCATCAACGAGGACGTGCTGGAAGCCGCCGACCAGCTCGCCCGGGGCTTGACCAAAGCCCAGGGTACGCACAAGGCACAACTGGTCAACCTGGCCGGCCGCAGCCGGATGCTTTCCCAGCGCGCCGCGAAACATTTCTTGTTTCGCCACATGGGAATCCATGTTGCCGACTGCCGCTCGCGGCTTGAAAATGCCAGTGCCGAGTTTTCGGCGACGCTGGCCGAGTTGAAGGCATCAGCGCTTGATGAGCCAGGCTTCTCCGCCCGGCTGGAATCGGCCGGCAACCTCTGGAAACTGTTCCGCTCGGCGATGGACATATGCGATCCAGGGGATTTCCCCCAGACCGCACGCAAGGTTTTCCGCATCAGCGAGGATCTCCTGAGTCGTGCCGAAGCAGTGGTCGAACACTGCGTCGGCCTTCCCGACGACAAGGGATATCCGCCGGCGCAGCAAGTCGTCACCGCCTAGCCGGCGGCACGCAGACTCAACCCTCCGGCTGCGCACCCATCGCATAGTCGGCCATCGCCGCCAGTACCGAATCCACCTCGCCCACCGGCGCCGCCAGTTCGATGACCAGGCCTTCGTGACGCCCCATCGCGTCGGCGGCGAGGCGCGGCAGGTCCTTCTTCACGTGGCTGCCGGCGGCCATGAAGATCGGCACCACCATGATGGAGGTCGCGCCCTGCTCGACCAGGCAGGCGACACCTTCGTCGAAAGTGGGCCGCATCAGTTCGAGGAAGCCCGGCTCGACCAGCGCACGCGGATCGCGCGCCTTGATCGCCGCGCGAATGCGCTCGAAGGGCTGCGCCCATTCCGGGTTGCGGGCGCCGTGGCCGTAGAGCAGGATGGCTTTCACTTGTTTTCCTTGACAGTCCAGATGTTGCGGCAACCGGTTTCCCTGACGAACAAGGTGGCAATCCAGCCCGCCGCCGCGGCGAGCGTCATCAGCAGCATGCCGTTGCGCCAGTCGCCGGCCGAATAGATGCGCACGCCGGCCTCCATTGTGCCATCCCAGGTACGCTCCATGAGCCAGCCCACCGCCGGTTGCAGGATGGCCGGCCCGAGGAAGATGCCGACATTGACCACGCTGGTGGCCATGCCCGAGAGTTGCGGCGGATTGACTT
>CAZGQB010000540.1:0-1613 GCA_964527055.1 uncultured Sulfuritalea sp. | reverse complement strand
GGGCGTGCTGCGGCCGCCGCGTCGGCTCGATGCGCAGGCATTCGTCGATGGTCGCCAGCAGGCGCGGCGAATACTGCGAGCCCCAGCGCTGCCGGGCCGGCAGCAGCTGGTCGTCGGCCATGCGCTCGTCGGCCGCCTGCGGCGCACTGCCGGCCAGGGCCGCGTACATGCAGGCGCCGACGGCGTAGATGTCGGTCCACGGCCCCAGCGTGAACCTGCCGTGATACTGCTCGGGCGCTGCATAGCCCGGCGTATACATCGCCCGCGGCTCGGGCGGGCCGATATCGACGGCATAGCGCGCGGCGCCGAAATCCAGCAACACCGGGCTGCCGTCGGTGCGCAGCCAGATATTGGCCGGCTTGATGTCCAGATGCAGCAGGCCGCGGCCATGCACCTCGCCGAGGCCGTCAAGCGCACCGCTGAACATCTTGCGCATGAACGGCTCGGCCAGCCGGCCGCGATGGCCGCGGATGTGGTCGCGCAGGGTCTGCCCGGTTTCGAAACGCATGACCAGGTAGACCGTTTCGTTGGCGCGGAAGAAATTCAGCACGCGCACCACGTTAGGATGGTCGAGCCCTGTCAGCGCGCGCCCCTCCTCGAAGAACAGTTTCAGGCCGTGGTTGAAATCCGCCTGGAATTCGGGGGGGATGACGGGTACGATCTGTCCCTCGCCGCGCAGGACCACCGCGTTGGGCATGTATTCCTTGATCGCCACCGGCGTGCCGGCGGCATCGTGCGCCAGGTAGACGATCGAAAAGCCGCCCACCGAAAGCTGGCGCTCGAAGCGGTAGCCTTCAAGTTCATAACCTGCTGGAAGCGGCTGGTTGTTCTGCGCAAACACGGAGGGGATCTCGGAACCGGTTATATACTGACGTGATTTTCCTTGTTCGTCCCCCCGCTGTAAACACTTGCTTTGGGCGACGGGAACGGAGGCTCTACAAAATCATGATCCACAGCATGACCGGCTATGCCGCCGCCAGCCGCGACCTGGGCAGCGCGGTGCTGAACCTCGAACTCAAGAGCGTCAATTCGCGCTACCTCGACATCGGCTTTCGCCTCGGCGAAGACCTGCGTTTCCTCGAAATGCCGCTGCGCGAAAAAATCGCCGAGCGCATCGCGCGCGGCAAGATCGAAATGCGCGGCTACCTGCAGGCACAGCCGGCGCAGAACACTGCGGCGCGCCAGCGAATGCCCGATGCCGCGCTGCTGGCCGAACTGGGTACGCTCGATGCCGCGGTACGCAGCGCGTTGCCGCAGGCCGCCCCGCTGTCGGTGGCCGAGGTGCTGCGCTGGCCCGGCGTGCTGGGCGACGATTCGATCGGCGCCGGGCAGTTGCAGGCGGCGGCGCAGGAACTCTTCGCCGGCCTGCTCGACGAATTCGTCGCCAGCCGGGAGCGCGAAGGCGCCAAGCTGGCAGACGTGCTGCGCGACCGCGCGGCGCGCATGCGCGAGCGCATCGCCGCCGCCGAACCGCTCTTGCCGGCAGCGCTGGCGGCCTACCGCGAACGCCTGGCGGCCAGGCTGCGCGAGGCCGTGGCCACCCTCGACGAAGACCGCATCCGCCAGGAAGTCGGCGTGTTCGCCGCCAAGATCGACGTCGCCGAGGAAATCGC
>CAZGQB010000539.1:0-1629 GCA_964527055.1 uncultured Sulfuritalea sp. | reverse complement strand
TGGCCGATGCGCTGCGTCGCCGCAGCCTATCGCGCGAGGGGTGCAATCAGCCAGCGCGCCAGCCAGGCCGAGGTGATCAGGGTCACCAGTGCGCCGACCGAGAAGATCAGCAGCATGGCGAGCCATGGCTGCACATCGACGCGACTGGCCGGGAAGCCGACGCGTACCTTTGAACCTGCAACCGGCAGGTCGGCCCAGTACCACTGCGTGCCATCCTCGCTGCGGCTGGTACGCAGTTCGACGACTTCGCCGGCACGCGCACTCAGGAACGTTTCCAGCAAGCGGAAATACGGCAGCATGCGGGCGAAGCTTTCCGCCTCGCCGGACGGATCCTGCACCTGGAGGCGATGCAGGCGACCGATGCGATCCTGCAACCCGGGACGCTCGGCGACCGGCGTGGTCTGCCAAGCCTGGGCCGTATCTATCATCAGCGCGGCCAAATCGCGGGTAGCGTGACGACCCAGTGGCATCAGGGCGAAATAGGTGGCAACGGCGATGGTGAATAGCTGGAAAACAAAAGAAACCAGCACGATGACAAGTGCAGTGCGTCCGAACAAGCTGCGTGGCAGCATCACTTTCGGCCCGGCCCGCTGGGTGAAAAAAGATAGCCCTCGCCCCAGACAGTCCGCAGATACACCGGATGGGACGGATCGGGTTCGATTTTGCGGCGCAGGCGGGTAACGCGCACATCGACCATGCGGTCAAAGGGCGCGCGCTCGTAGCCCTTGAGCAATTCGACCAGCGCGTCACGACCGAGCACCCGGTCGGGGTGGTCAAGCAGCACCTTGAGCAGGGCGAATTCGGCGCCCGACAAATCGACTTCCTCGCCGTTACGCGTCAGGCAATGCGCTTCCAGATCTACTTCGAAGGGGCCGAAGCGGCGGATGCGCCCCGATGCAGCCGCAGGCTGGCGGCGGCGCAATACCGCCGTCACGCGTGCCAGCAACTCGCGGTGGCTGAAGGGTTTGGGCAGGTAGTCATCGGCCCCGACTTCAAGGCCGACGATGCGGTCGACTTCCTCTCCACGCGCGGAAAGCATGATGATCGGCGGACCGTTGCCGCCCAGCCCGCGCGCCAGGCTCAGGCCGTCCTCGCCCGGCAGCATGACGTCGAGCAGGATGAGGTCGACTTGATGGGCGGCAAGGTGCCGCTTCATGGATAGCCCATCGGCCACCCCGCTCACTTCGTAGCCGTTGTCGGATAGATAGCGCACCAGCAACTCGCGCATTCCCTCGTCGTCGTCCACCACCAGTATGTGTCGGCGACTTTCCACCATGGCTTCGATTACCCCTCTTGTAACAACTTGTAATATTTGCGGCTTCCCTGCAACAGCCGGGAAACCGCTGCTCCCTACTCTTCCTGTGCAGAAAAACATAACACAAGAAGGGGGAGGCCATGATCGAACGTACTGCGGCACTTGCCGCGTTGTTGTTGATGACGGTACCGCCGGCCGCGGCCGAGCAGGTTGGCGCCCGCGCCAAAGGCGGCTTTGCGGAATCGTTTTTCATGGAGACGGTAACACGCGCCGAGGTCGCCGCAACTGCCGAAAAACTCGCGAGGGCGGTCATCGCCGCGCGCATGATTATTTTTGCCTATGCCGGAAAGTTCGTCGACCCGGCCCTGGGCGAC
>CAZGQB010000538.1:0-1629 GCA_964527055.1 uncultured Sulfuritalea sp. | reverse complement strand
GCCGCCGAGAAGCGCCGCCGCCGCAAGCGCGGCGCCTTTCCCGACCCGGAGGTGCGCATCTTCATCAACCAGGCGGTATGCGAAGGCTGCGGCGACTGCGCCGCCAAATCCAACTGCCTCGCCGTGGTGCCGGTGGAGACCGAATTCGGCCGCAAGCGCGCGATCGACCAGTTCGCCTGCAACAAGGACTATTCCTGCCTCGACGGCTTCTGCCCGAGCATCGTCACGGTGCACGGCGGCAGCGTGCGGCGCGGCCGGGCGCTGGCGGCCGGCGACCAGGCCGGCGCCGACCTGCCCGCGCCGGCGCCGGGCTGCCTGGCCGATCCTTATGCGATCCTCATCGCCGGGGTCGGCGGCACCGGCGTGGTGACCATCGGCGCCCTGCTCGGCATGGCCGCCCACCTCGACGGCAAGGGCGTCACCGTGCTCGACATGACCGGTCTGGCGCAAAAGGGCGGCGCCGTGATGTCCCACGTCCGTCTCGCCGAACGCCAGGAGCAACTGCATTCGGCGCGCATCGCCACCGGCGAGGCGAAGCTGCTGCTCGGCTGCGACATCGTTGTCGCCGTCAGCGAGGACGTGCTGTCGAAAACCGCCGCCGGATCGACACAGGCCATCATCAACACCGGGCGCAGCATCACCGGCGAATTCCTGCGCAACCCCGACCGCGAATTTCCCGAGGGCGCGATGGAACAGGCGGTGGCCGACGCCGTCGGCCGCGCGGCGACCCAATTCCTCGACGCCGCGCAGATGGCGACGCGGCTGCTGGGCCATTCCATCGCCACCAACATCTTCATGCTCGGCCTCGCCTTCCAGCGCGGCCTGGTGCCGCTGTCGCTGGAGGCCATCCTGCGCGCCATCGAGCTCAACGGCGCCGCCGTCGCGGACAACCTGCGCGCCTTCCACTGGGGCCGCCGCGCCGCCCACGACCCGGCCGGCGTCGCCGCCCTGATCGGCGGCGGCGAGCCCGCCGCGCCCGAACATCGGCTGTCCGCCAACCTCGACGAACTGATCGAACGCCGCCGCGACTACCTGGTGGCCTACCAGGACGCAGCCTACGCCCGGCGCTACACGGCCCTGGTGGCACGGGTGCGCGCGCACGGGGAAAAAGTCGGCGCCGGCGACACGGCGCTGGCGGATGCCGTAGCGCGCAACTACTTCAAGCTGCTCGCCTACAAGGATGAGTACGAAGTCGCGCGCCTGTTCGCCGAGCCCGCCTTCCAAGAAGCGCTGGCTGCAAATTTTGAGGGCGACTACCGGCTCAACTTCCACATGACCCTGCCCTGGCGCCGCGGCGCCGGGCCCGGTGCCGAGCCGCCCAAGCAAGGCTTCGGCCCCTGGCTGCTGCCGGCCATGAAACTGCTCGCCCGCTTCAAGTTCCTGCGCGGCACCGCCTTCAATCCCTTCGGCCGCAGCGCCGAACCGGTACTGGAGCGCGAACTGATCGCCGATTATGAACGCATGCTGGCGCACATCCTCGACACCCTCGACGCGCCCGATGCCGCGCGGCTCGATGCCGCCGTCGCGCTGGCCAGCCTGCCGGAGACCATCCGCGGCTACGGGCCGGTCAAGGAACGTTCGGTCGCCCAGGCGCGGGCCCGGCAAAAGGAACTGCTGGCGGCCTTCGAC
>CAZGQB010000537.1:0-1629 GCA_964527055.1 uncultured Sulfuritalea sp. | reverse complement strand
GGCATCGAGTCGCCCGAGAAGCTGGCCGCGACCCGCGAGGCCGACGGCAAGGCCGTCGGCGGCGCCTGCCGCCACGCCGGCCGCGCGATCGAGGACTGCTACGCGCTCAACAAGAAGGCCGATCGTGCCGCCGTCTTCGCCGGCTGGCGCGAGATGAACGACTACATGCGCGAGAACAAGATCGACGAGGTGCGCCCGCAGACGGCTGGCGCCGCGCCCACCGCCAGGTCGGCCGAGGAGGCGGGGGCCGAGCATGGCGCGGAGAAGGCGCCGGCCAAGAGCCGCGAAGCCAAGGCCAAGGACAAGGCGAAGGTGCACGAGTCCTGATCCGGGCCCAGGCGGGCCCGCATCCGCGAGCGACGACAATGCGGGGATGACTCCGCTGCGCGCGCTGCTGCACGATTCCCACTTCCGTCGCGGCGCGCGCGACATGCTCGACTTCGCGCCGGGCATCGCCGCCTGGGGGCTGGTGACCGGTGTGGCGATGGCCAAGAGCGGCCTGTCGCTGCCGCTGGCGGTGCTGATGTCGCTCACCGTGTACGCCGGCAGCGCGCAGCTGGCGTCGCTGCCGCTGCTGGCCAGCGGCGCGCCGATGTGGGTGATCTGGGGCGCGGCCTTCTGTGTCAACCTGCGCTTCGTGGTCTTCAGCGCGCAGTGGCGCACCCACCTCGGCCACCTGCCGCGCGGCCGCCGCCTCGCGATCGGCTACCTGCTCGCCGACCTCAACCTGATCGCCTTCCAGCGCGCCTGGCCGGGCGCGAAGCGTGAGCCGGGCCAGGTGCGCTACATCGTCGGCGGCATCGCCACCATCTGGCTGACCTGGCAGATCCCGTCGCTGCTGGGCATCTTTCTTTCCGAGGCGATCCCGACCGAATGGGGTCTGGGCTTTGCCGGCACGCTGGCGATGCTCGGCCTGACCTACGGCCTGATGCACGATCGCAGCACCTGGACCGCCGCGCTGGTCGCCGGCGCCGCGGCGGTGGCGGCCTATGCCTTGCCGCTCAAGCTCAACATCGTCGTCGCGATCGCCGCGGCCGTGGCCGCGGGCCTCCTGATGGAGCACGCCGAACGCGCCGGGCAGAAGCTGCGGGGCGGTGCATGATGGCCACCGACGGTGTCTGGGGCGCCCTGACCATCCTCGGGCTCGCCGCGGTGACCGTGATCACACGCAACTTCTTCCTTTTTCCCGAGCGCGAGGTCAAGATCCCGGACTGGTTGCAGCGAGGTCTGAAGGTGGCGCCGCTCGCGGCGCTGGCTGCGGTCGTGGTCCCGGAGGTGATCATGACCCGTGGAGCGTTGATCGCCACCTGGCAGGACGCACGGTTGCCCGCCGTGCTTGCCGCCTCGCTGTACTACCTCTGGCGCCCGGGTGTGCTCGGTCCGCTGCTCGCCGGTCTGGCCGTGTTCCTGCCACTGAGATGGTGGTGGGGATGGTGAGCAGCCATCCGCCCGGTCAAGCCGAACCCATGCCGTAACCAAGTTTCACTATCATCAAAGACTAAGTTTCATCATGAACGTTCTCCGTTTCAGCGATCTCATCGCCGCCGGCAAGGTGTCCGGCCAGCGTGTCTTCATCCGCGCCGACCTCAACGTGCCCCAGGACGACGCCGGCAACATCACCGAGGACAC
>CAZGQB010000536.1:0-1633 GCA_964527055.1 uncultured Sulfuritalea sp. | reverse complement strand
TGTTCACCCTGTCGCAGGTGGCGGTGAACGACACGATCATGATCTTCGCCTTCGCCCCCATCGTTGGTCTGTTGCTCGGCATCTCGGCGATCACCGTACCGTGGGACACGCTGGTGACCTCCGTGGTGCTCTACATCGTGATCCCGCTGGCGCTGGCCCAATTGTGGCGCAAGGCACTGCTGAAGAAGGGCCAGGCGCATTTCGACGCCGTGATGGCAAAGCTCGGCCCCTGGTCGATCTCGGCGCTGCTGGCCACGCTGGTGCTGCTGTTCGCCTTCCAGGGCAAGGCCATCGTGGACAAGCCGCTGATCATCGCGCTCCTGGCGGTGCCGATCCTGATCCAGGTTTTCTTCAATTCCGCGCTGGCCTACTGGCTCAACCGCGTCGTCGGCGAAAAGCACAACGTCGCCTGCCCCTCGGCGCTGATCGGCGCTTCCAACTTCTTCGAACTCGCCGTGGCCGCCGCCATCAGCCTGTTCGGCTTCGAGTCGGGCGCGGCGCTGGCCACCGTGGTCGGCGTGCTGATCGAAGTGCCGGTGATGCTGCTGGTGGTGAAGGTGGTTAACGCCAGCAAGGGCTGGTACGAACGGGGCGCCTGATGGACTTCCTGATTCCCGCGCTGCAGGGCGGTGCGGCCAGCCTTGCCGCCTACCTCGCGGCGCACGTGCTGCTGTGCCTGGTGCCGGCCTTCTTCATCGCCGGCGCGCTCTCGGCGTTGGTGCCGCAGGCCGCGATCACGCGCTACCTCGGCCCCGATGCGCCGCGCTGGGTGGCCTATCCGGCGGCCGCCGGTGCCGGCAGCCTGCTCGCCGTCTGCTCCTGCACCGTGCAGCCGCTGTTCGCCGGCATCTATGGCAAGGGCGCGGGACTGGGGCCGGCCATCACCTTCCTCTTCTTCGCCCCGGCCGCCAACATCCTTGCGCTGTCCTACACCGGCGTCGCCCTCGGCGCCGAGATCGCCATCGCGCGCATCGTGCTCGCGCTCTCCTTCGGCATCGGCATCGGCATGATCATGGCAATGATCTTCCGCAGGAGCGAAGCCGCGCGCCAGGGTGATGCGCGCGCCTTCGCCGGCGACGGCTGCGTGCCGGGACGAACCCTGCTGTTCCTCGGCACGCTGGTGGCGCTGCTGATTGCGGGCACGCTCAAGGTGGACATGCTCACTGCGACGCTCTGGCAAAACAGCATGGCCTGGCCGGAGGCGGCGCAGGCGCAGGCCTTGCTCGACCGCTGGGTGCCCACCAACGAGGCTACCGGTGCCGAAGGCATCAGCCTGCAAGGCGTGCTGCTGATCGCGCTGCTCGGGCTGATCGGAGCCGCCGCATGGCGCGGCCTCGGCCTGATCGACAATGGCGTGAACCGGCTCACCGTGCCCGCGCTGGCGCTGACCGTGCTGACGCTGGCCTTCGCCGCGGTGGGCCTGCGCGTCACGGACGCCGGCATTGACGTCACGGTCAGCGGCCGCACGCTGGCCGTGCCCCTGCTGTGCGCCGCGCTGCTGCCGCAGGTGCGCCGCTTCGAGGACTGGGACATGCAGCAGTGGCTGTGGGAGACCTGTCGATTCGTCTATTTGATCTTCCCGCTGCTGGTGGTCGGCGTGTTCCTGGTCGGCGTGATCCGGACCTTCATCCAG
>CAZGQB010000535.1:0-1634 GCA_964527055.1 uncultured Sulfuritalea sp. | reverse complement strand
ATGTTGAACACCAGGGCATGGCGCATGAACGGGATGTCTTTGCGGATGCGGAAAAATTCCATGTCAGACTCCCGGCTTCCAGATTTGTCCGATGCTTACCGACGCCAGCTTGCGCCGGTGGCCGTAGATGAGGTTGATCAGCGCGCGCGAGACCACGACCGAACTGAAGATCGAGGTCAGGATCCCCAGGCAATGCACCACGGCGAAACCGCGCACCGGCCCCGAGCCGAAGATCAGCAGCGCGACGCCGGCGATCAGCGTGGTGATGTTGGAGTCCACGATCGTCGCCCAGGCACGCTCGTAACCGGCGGTGATCGCCGCCTGGGGCGAATTTCCGCCGCGCAATTCCTCGCGCACCCGCTCGTTGATCAGCACGTTGGCGTCGATCGCCATGCCCAGTGTGAGCGCAATGGCGGCGATGCCCGGCAGGGTCAGCGTGGCCTGCAGCAGGGAGAGCAGGGCAATCAGGAACAACATGTTGGCCGACAGCGCGAACACGGACACGGCGCCGAACAGCAGGTAATAGGACACCATGAACAGCGAGATCGCGACGAAACCCCACAGCGTGGAATTGAAGCCCTTGGCGATATTGTCGGCGCCGAGGCTGGGGCCGATCACGCGTTCCTCGATGATGTCCATCGGCGCGGCGACCGCGCCGGAGCGGATCAGGATCGCCAGGGTGTTGGTTTCTTCCGGGGAAAACATGCCGGTGATCTGGAAGCGATTGCCGAACTCGCCCTGGATGGTGGCCACCGAAATCGCCTCCGGCCTGCCCTTCTCGATGAGGATGATGGCCATCATCTTCTTCAGGTTCTCGCGCGTCACGTCGCGCATGATGCGCCCGCCCGCCGCGTCGAGCTGGACGGCGACCGCCGGTCGCTGGTTCTCGTCGAAGGTCGCCTGTGCGCCGTTGAAGCGGTCGCCGGTGAGAACGACCAGCTTCCTGACCGCGACCATGTTGAGGCTGCCGTCGCGACGGCGTTCCGGGATCAGGTCGGTACCCACGGGCGCGTCGCTGCCGGCAACGGAGGCCTGCTCGACCAGGCGCACTTCGAGGGTTGCCGTGCGGCCGATTAGGTCCTTGGCACGCGCCACATCCTGCACGCCGGGCAGCTGCACCACGATGCGGTCGGCGCCCTGCTGCTGGATGACGGGTTCGGCAACCGCCAGTTCGTTGATGCGCTTGTTCAGGGTGGCGATGTTCTGCTTCAGCGCATCGTCCTGGAAGGTCTTGATCGCTTCGGGCCTGAGCGTGGCCACCAGAGTGAAGTCGGCGCCGGTCAGGGTTTCCGCGAGCTGAAGCTCGGGCTGGCTGCTGGCGATGGCCTGCTTCGCCTTGTCCCGCATCTCGGCGTCGCGGAACTGGACTTGCACTGCCTGCCCGCTGCGGGCTATCCCGGCATGCCGGAGATTCCTTTCGCGCAACAGGGTGCGCAGGTCGGCCGCGACCGAATCCAGGCGTTTGGTCAGAGCGCCCTTCATGTCCACCTGCAACAGGAAATGCACGCCGCCGCGAAGATCGAGGCCGAGATACATCGGCAGGGCGTTGATGCCGGTCAGCCAGTTGGGGGAATTCGACACCAGGTTCAGCGCGACGCTGTAGGCCGCTTCCGCGGGTACCGGATTCAGGGCCC
>CAZGQB010000534.1:0-1636 GCA_964527055.1 uncultured Sulfuritalea sp. | reverse complement strand
CCATCTTCGGCTTCCACCTGGCGCCGCTCGACCTGCGCCAGAACTCCGACGTGCATGCGCGCACCGTGGCCGAACTGCTGGCCATCGCCCGACCCGGCTGCGACTACCTTGCGCTCGACGAGGACGGCCGCATCGCCCTGCTGCTGGAAGAACTTGCGACGCCACGCCCGCTGACCGCCCCGGGTGTCAGCTACTCGGACGAAACCCGCGGCGAGCTGGCGATCTTCCACACCGCGCAGAGCATCCACCGGCGCTATGGCAAGGCGGCGATCGAGAACGTCATCATCTCCAAGACCGACGGCGTTTCCGACATCCTCGAAGTCGCCGTTCTGCTGAAGGAGGTCGGCCTGCTGCGACCGCTGGAGCATGCGCTCGACGTGAACATCGTGCCGTTGTTCGAGACCATCGGCGACCTCGCCAACGCCGGCCCGATCATGGACCGGCTGCTGGCGCTTCCGCTTTACAACCGCTTGCTGGGTTCCCGCCAGGCGCTGCAGGAATGCATGCTCGGCTACTCCGACAGCAACAAGGACGGCGGCTTCCTCACCTCGGGCTGGGCACTCTACCGCGCCGAAATCGCGCTGACCGAGGTCTTCGCCCGCCACGGTGTCACGCTGCGCCTGTTCCACGGTCGCGGCGGTTCCGTCGGTCGCGGCGGCGGACCGAGCTACCAGGCGATACTCGCCCAGCCGCAGGGTGCGGTGCAGGGCCAGATCCGCATCACAGAACAGGGTGAAGTCATCGCCTCGAAATACGCCAACCCGGAGCTCGGCCGGCGCAACCTGGAAATCCTCGCCGCCGCCACATTGGAGGCCACGCTGCTGAGTCACGAACACGATGCGCCGCGCCCCGAATTCCTCACGGCGATGGAAGAGCTCTCGACAGCCGCCTTTGCCGCCTATCGGGCGATGGTGTACGAGACGCTGGGCTTCGAGCAGTATTTCTGGGAATCCACGGTGATCGCCGAGATCGCCGCACTCAACATCGGCAGCCGGCCGGCCTCGCGCAAGAAGACGACCGCCATAGAAGACCTGCGCGCGATCTCCTGGGTGTTCTCCTGGGCGCAGTGCCGCCTGATGCTGCCGGGCTGGTTCGGCTTCGGCTCGGCAGTTGCGGCATGGCGGCAAGGACACGGCGCTGCCGGCATGGCGCTGCTGGCGGAGATGTACCGGGAGTGGGGCTTCTTCCGCGCCCTGCTGTCGAACATGGACATGGTGCTGGGCAAGAGCGACATCACCATCGCCGAACGCTACTCGCGGCTGGTGAAGGACGAGGCGCTGCGCCAGGCCATCTTCCCGCGCCTCAAGGCCGAATGGCAGTCCTCGATCGCCGCGCTGCTGGCGGTCACCGGCGAGAGGGAACTGCTCGACCTCAATCCGCTGCTGAAGCGCTCGATCCGCAACCGCTTTCCCTACCTCGATCCGGTGAACCACATCCAGATCGAGTTGCTGCGCCGCCACCGCGCCGGCGAAACCGACGAACGCGTGCAGCGCGGCATTCACCTGACCATCAACGGCGTCGCCGCGGGACTGCGTAACAGCGGCTAGTAGTCCGTTCCGGAAATGCCGTGCCCCTGTGAGGCTCCTGTAGATACTGTTATGCCCGTCAAACGCCATGCAATGCTGGGTTGAACGGT
>CAZGQB010000533.1:0-1639 GCA_964527055.1 uncultured Sulfuritalea sp. | reverse complement strand
CCCGGCCCGAGGTGTTGAGCGAGAGAATGTTCTTCTGGCTGGTGTCGCCCAGCACCGCCAGGATGGCTTCCGCCTCGCCGGCATCGACCACCCGGGTGCCTGCCGACGACGCCTCGATGTTGCGCTTGAGCTGGGCGTCCACCACCGAGGTGGGCGCCAGCGTGAGGGCGATCGTCGCAAACGGCAGTTTGTGGGCGGGCAGGTCGGTGCTGCCGCGCAGCTTGAAGCCGCAGGCGGCGAGCAGGCCGGCCAGCAGCAGGATGACGGACAGTTTGGCGGCGCGCATTGCAGGACCCCTTGAGGCGTGTTCTAGACGACGATGTTTACGAGGCGGCCGGGCACGACGACGACTTTCTTCGCCGCCTTGCCTTCCATGAACTTCTGCGCGCCTTCCGCTGCCAGCGCGACGGCTTCGATCGCCGTCCTGTCGGCGCCGACTTTTACCCGGATGTTGCCGCGATGCTTGCCGTTGACCTGCAGCACCAGTTCCTCCTCGTCCTGCACCAGCGCCGCCTCGACCGGCTCGGGCCAGGGCGCGGCGAGGATGTCGGTCCCGTAGCCGAGTTCGATCCAGAGCGCGTGGCAGATGTGCGGCGCGATCGGCGAGAGGATGCGCAGCAGGATGCCGAAGCCTTCGATGAGGACAGGCGCATGGGCCTGGTCCGCCTGAGACTCTTTGTGCGCCTTCTCCAGCGCGTTGAGCATTTTCATCGCCGCCGAAGCGACGGTGTTGAACTGCAGCTTGCCGAGGTCGTAATTGGCCTGCTTCAGCAGCAGGTGGATTTCGCGGCGCAGGGCGGCGGGACCGGCGGCGGGCGTTGCCGGCATCGCGTCGCGGGACAGCGACTGGCTGGCATGGCCGAAGGCCCAGACGCGCTTGAGGAAGCGGTAGGCGCCCTCGACGCCGGAATCCGACCACTCCAGGGTCTGCTCCGGCGGGCTCGCGAACATCATGAAGAAGCGCGCGGTGTCGGCGCCGTAGGTTTCGATCAGTTCCTGCGGGTCGACGCCGTTGCGCTTGGACTTGGACATGGTGCCGACTCCGCCGTAATCCACCGGCCGGCCGTCGGCTTTCAACGTGGCGCCGATGACGTGGCCGCTCATTGGGCCATCTGTGTCGCGCTTCAGGTCAACTTCGTCGGGCGCGTAGTACTCGATGCCGCCCTTGTCGGTACGGCGGCTGAAGATGTGATTGAGCACCATGCCCTGGGTCAGCAGGTTGGCGAAGGGCTCGTCGTAATTGACCAGACCGAGGTCGCGCATCACCCTGGTCCAGAAGCGCGAGTAGAGCAGGTGCAGGATGGCGTGCTCGATGCCGCCGATGTACTGGTCGGCCGGCATCCAGTGGTTGCTGCCGGCATCGACCATGGCGGTGTTCGCCGCGCGCGTGGTCGGATCGAGGCAGTAGCGGGCGTAGTACCAGCTCGAGTCGACGAAGGTGTCCATGGTGTCGGTCTCGCGCCTGGCCGGCTTGCCGCATTTGGGGCACTTGCAATTCACGAAGTCGGCGCGCTTGTTGAGCGGATTGCCCGAGCCGTCCGGCACGCAGTCTTCCGGCAGTACTACCGGCAGCTGGTCGTCGGGCACCGGCACCACGCCGCAGGCGTCGCAATGGATGATCGGGATCGGGCAGCCCCAG
>CAZGQB010000532.1:0-1641 GCA_964527055.1 uncultured Sulfuritalea sp. | reverse complement strand
CTTCTTCGCCGGGCCGCTGCGGCCGGTCTGCATGAAGTTGTCGAAGCCGGCTTCGGCGAAGCGGAACCACAGGTGCTGGTCGTCACGGAAGGCGGCGTAGTCCTCGTAGACCTTCTTCCAGGCCGGGTTCTTGGCCGACAGGTCGGAGTAAAGCGCCATTGCGGCGTCGTGCGCGGCCTTGAGGATGGTCTTGTCGAACACGTGCAGCTTGGCGCCGCCGGCCACCAGGCGCTTGAGCGCCGCCGGGTTCTTGGCATCGTACTTGGCCTGCATCACGACGTGGGCGTGCGAGGCCGCCGCGGTGACGGCGCCCTGATAGTCCTTGGGCAGCGCGTCCCAGGCCTTCTGGTTGATGTAGAGCGAAAGCTGCGGACCGCCTTCCCACCAACCCGGGTAATAGTAGTGCTTGGCGACCTTGTAGAACCCGAGCTTTTCGTCGTCATAGGGGCCGACCCACTCGGTGGCGTCGATGGTGCCTTTTTCCAGCGCCTGGTAGATTTCGCCGCCGGGGATGTTCTGCGGCACGCCGCCGATGGCCGACAGCACTTTGCCGCCGAAGCCGCCGATGCGCATCTTGAGGCCCTTGATGTCGGCCAGGGTCTTGATCTCCTTGCGATACCAGCCGCCCATCTGGGCGCCGGTGTTGCCCATCGGGAAATTGACGATATTGTAGTTCTTGTAGAACTCGCGCAGCAGCGTCATGCCGTTGCCTTCGTACATCCAGGCCGTCATCTGGCGGCTGTTGAGGCCGAAGGGAATCGCACAGTCGATGGCGAAGGTGTCGTCCTTGCCGAAGAAGTAGTAGGGGGCGGTATGGGCGCATTCGACGGTGCCCTGCTGCACGCCATCCACCACGCCGAAGGGGGGCATCAGTTCGCCGCCGGCATGGACCGAAATGGTGAACTTGCCGCCGGTGGCGTCGGAGACCGCCTTCGAGAAGGTCTCGGCAGCGCCGTAGATCGTGTCGAGCGCCTTGGGGAAGCTCGATGCCAGACGCCAGCGGATGGCCGGGGCCTGGGCATGGACCGCCGGTGCGGCACCGGCGGCCAGGATGCCGGCGATACCGGCGTTTTGCAGAAACTTGCGACGTTCCATGTGTGGATCTCCTCGATGTTGTTCAAAAATATGACGACTGGCCGGACTGGTCGGTCGCCGGATACTACACCACTGAACTTCTGTTACTTGCCTTTGGTAACCGATTGCTGGAGGGCCTTGGCGGGGTCCTCGTCCGCTTCCTCTTCCGCTTCCTTACCCTTTTCTTCTGCGCCCTCCTCGGTCTGCCCGCCCTCTTCGGCCATCGATTCCAGGTCGGTGGCGGGCGGGGCTTCCAGCTGGGGATCCGATGCACTGGCCACCGGGGGCTTGTCCAGGCTGCCCAGCACCAGGTTCGGATAAATCACCACGGACGCGACCATGATCACCTGCAGTACGATGAAGGCGATTGCGCCGCTGTAGATCTGGTTGGTTGTCACCGCCGGAATCCGTTCGCCGGTGATGCGGTCGTTGTAGTCGCTCTTGGCGGCGACGCTGCGCAGGTAGAACAGGGCGAAGCCGAAAGGTGGCGTGAGGAAGGATGTCTGCAGGTTCATGGCGATGATCACGCCGAACCAGATCAGGGCATCGCTTCCGGCCGGCAGCAGG
>CAZGQB010000531.1:0-1642 GCA_964527055.1 uncultured Sulfuritalea sp. | reverse complement strand
ATCTCCAATCCGACACCAGCGGGGTCTGACAATTTCGGCTGGTCGGTGGCGATCTCCGGCACACGCGTGGTCGTGGGGGCTTTCCGGGATGACACGGGCGTGAGCGATGCCGGCAGCGCCTATGTTTATGACCTCAGCAGCGGCACACCCACGGCGCCGGTGGCCACGCTCAACAACCCCGGTCCGGCAGCGAATGACCAGTTCGGCTCCGCGGTGTCAATTTCCGGCACACGGGTGGTGGTGAGCGCTCCTTTTGACAATACGGGCGCAGAAGACGCGGGGAGCGTGTATGTGTATGACCTTGCCAGCCCCACACCCGCCGTGCCCGTGCGCACACTGAGCAACCCCAGCCCGGCAACGGGTGACTTTTTCGGCTATTCAGCGGCTATCTCCGGAATGCGGGTGGTGGCGGGGGCCTATCGTGACGGCGCCGGCGCGTCCGGCGCGGGCAGCGCATATGTCTATGACCTGAGCAGCCCCACCCCCGCCGTGCCCGCGCACACGCTCAACAACCCCAGCCCGGAGATGAGTGACTTTTTCGGCAAATCAGCGGCCATCTCCGGCGACCGTGTTGTGGTGGGCGCCACGCTGGACAACACCGGCGCGACCGATGCCGGCAGCGCGTATGTTTATGACTTGAGCAGTCCCACACCGACGGCGCCGGTTGTCACGCTCAACAACCCCAGTCCGTGGACGAGCGATGACTTTGGCTCCTCGGTGTCCATTTCCGGCGCGCGTTTGGTCGTTTGCGCGTTCGGTGATGACGAAGTCATGCCCGATACAGGCAGCGCCTATGTGTACGACCTGAGCAGCCCCACACCCGCCGAGCCGCTGCACACGCTTGACAATCCCACTCCGTATTTCTTCGATCACTTTGGCTTTTCCGTGGCGATCTCCGGCAACCGGGTGGTGGCTGGCGCCTATAGCGACGACACCGGCGCGCTCAATGCCGGGAGCGCCTATTTGTACGATCTGAGCAGTCCCGCGCCGACGGTGCCGACGGCCACGCTCAACAATCCCGGCCCGGCAGAGGGCGACCTGTTTGGCGCCTCGGTGGCGGTCTCCGGCACACGGATGGTGGCAGGTGCGCCGTATGACGACACAGGAGCGGGGAATGCCGGGAGCGCCTATGTGTATGACCTCGACAGCGCCACTCCTGCCGTGCCGGTGTACACGCTCAACAACCCGAACCCGGCGGCAAATGACTTCTTCGGATTCTCGGTAGCGATCTCTGGAGAGCGCGTGGTGGTCGGCGCGTACCGGGACGACACGGGCGCGGTCGATGCGGGGAGCGCCTATGTGTATGACCTCGCCAGCGGCACTCCCACGGTGCCGATGCATACGCTCAACAACCCCAGCCCTGTATTGTTTGACTCCTTCGGCTACTCGGTGGCGATCTCCGGCACTCGGGTGGTGGTCGGGGCTTACCAGGATGACACGGGAGCGAGCGACGCGGGCAGCGCGTATGTGTATGACCTGTCCAGCGGCACACCGACGGCGCCCATGCACACGCTCAACAACCCCGGCCCGGCGGGCAGCGACTATTTCGGCTACTCGGTGGCGATCTCCGGCGCGTGGGTGGTGGTCGGAGCGCACCGGGACGACACGGGCGCGGTCGATGCGGGGAGCGCCTATGTGTATG
>CAZGQB010000530.1:0-1643 GCA_964527055.1 uncultured Sulfuritalea sp. | reverse complement strand
GTCGTGGCCGACGTGGTCGACGACAACCGCACCTGGTACGAGGCGGCCGACGAGCACGTGGCCCGCATCGAGGAGAACTACCGGGCCGTGCTGGCCCGCAGCGACGTGGTGATCGCCAACTGCGAGCCGGTGGCCGAGGCCATGGCCGACTACGCGGACGACATCCACGTTGTGCCCAACGGGTTGGAGATGCCCCAGGGTCACGTGCCGGCGCCACGCCCGGCCTTCCTCCGCGGCCTGACCGGACCGATCATCGGCTACGTCGGCAACCTGTCGTCGCGTCTCGACCTCGACCTCATCGAGGCGGTCGCCCGGGCCCGGCCGGGCTGGAACCTGGTGTTCGTCGGTTCGGCCCACCTGGACCGGTCGATCCTCGATCTCGAGCGGCTCGGCAACGTGCACTTCCCGGGCGTGGTGCCGTACCGGAAGGTGCGGGCGTTCCTCGACCACGTGGACGTGGCGATCATCCCGCACCTCGACAACGAGATGACCCGTTCCATGAACCCGCGTGCAGCCTCGATGTCGAGGTGAACCGTGCGCTCATCGCTCGCGAGGCGTACGCCACTCATGCGCGCAATCTCCTTGTCGATCTGGTGCGCCAGCTTGTAGTCGCGCCCGACCGTGCGCATGCGCCCATCTTTGCCGGGCTCCTGCCACCCTTTCATCACGCGCCTGCGCATGCTGCGCAGCGATGCAAGATACCGGTCTTTGCCCTCAAGGTCGCCACGGTGTTCGGTGTCATCGGACCACACCTTACGCACAGCGCAGATGTCATTGCGAACGGTGCCGTACGTCACGTCATATTGCTGCCCGAGCAATCCGAAGATTTCACGGGCGCAATAGCCATTTAAGTACAATTCCTCAACAGCGCGCAATCGCTTCAATCGAACAACGCTGAACTCGTGCTTTGCCGTTGGCCCTGACTCGATCACTGTTCCGCTTTCGTCATCGATTGTCATGATTTACCCTCAATGCGCTGTGCTGTCTCACCGGTGACTATCTGCCACCTGTTAACGATCACATCGCAGTATCGCGGCGAAAGTTCCATTCCGAAGCAGACCCGATGCGTATTGTGCGCTGCGATCAGTGTCGACCCGCTTCCCATGAACGGATCGAGCACGGTATCGCCATCGTCTGTGTACGCACGAATAAAAAAGTCGGGCAGACCGACAGGAAATGCTGCAGCGTGACCCAGTGCTGTATGCGTGCCAGCGAACGTCGGCAGGCGATTGCCGGGATACGCGAGCCCTGCCTTGATGAACTCGCCGACACCCATGTTCGTGCCCTGCACGTCGGACATCGACACGCTGCATCCGTTCTTGCGCTTCCGCGCGCCGAACATCGCGCCGTTGCCACCCTGCGCGTTCGCCCACGACGTATTGCCGACACCATCGCCGCCGGGAGTCGGCACGTTGTCGCTTGCGTGGCGCACTGCATCAGGTCGCATCTTCCACTTGTCCATTGCGAACTGGTACACCGGCTCAAACTGGTTCTTGAAACGCTGCGTGACATTCTTCGGCACGCCGTTGCGTTCCCAACAGTACTCCGTCGCGAAGTGCCACCCCCATATACGCACATGCGCAATCACGAGATCCATCACATACAGCGACGTGTCGAGCCCTTCGGAGCTCGGCTTGATGTTG
>CAZGQB010000529.1:0-1648 GCA_964527055.1 uncultured Sulfuritalea sp. | reverse complement strand
CTTAAAATGCAATCCATTAATGCTAGAGATTATCATTGATAATTCATACCGAATTGCGCCAGAATGATTGTTACCCGGCGGGGTGGGGGTGGGAGAGCTGGAAGCATACGTTGCGCCAGAAGTCCTGTTACCGTGGCTGGAGTGGACGAAATGATGAGCGCGAGGACTCGGCAGGACGTGTTGAGCAAACTGCGGCGGCGGTATGAACGGGCTGGCCCGAAGCACAAAACGAAGCTGCTGGACCAGGCGGTCGAACTGCTGGGTTACCACCGCAAGGCGGCGATCCGAGCACTCGGGGCGCCGGAGGTGGCGCGGGTGGCACGGGTGAACCGCGGGCGGCCGGCGCTGTATGAGCCTGGGCTGTTGGCCCCGTGGTTGAGGCCGATCTGGCAGGCGACGGATTACGCGTGCGGACGGCGACTGGTGGCGATGTTGCCGGACTGGATCCCGGCCTATGAGGCGCATGAGCGCCGGATGCCGGCGGAGGTCCGGGAGAAGCTGCTGGGTGCGAGCGCGCGGACCTTGGATCGATTGTTGGAACCGATGCGGGTCCAGGGTGGACGAGCGTCGCTGACCCGGCCCGGTACGTTGCTGCGGCAGCAGATCCCGATCCGAGGGAGCGTGTGGGAGGAAGGCAAGCCGGGGTGGCTGGAAGTGGACACGGTGGCGCTCTGCGGCGGGAGTGTGGCCGGGGAGTTCGTGTGGATGGTCGACGGGGTGGATTATGCGACGGCGTGGGTGGAAGTGTGTGCGATGTGGGGGCGGGGGCAGGTCGGGACGCTGGCGGCGTTGCAGGACGTGGAGGAGCGGCTGCCCTTCGCGTTGCTGGGCCTGGACAGCGACAACGGTGGGGAGTTCTTGAACCACCACGTGATGAACTGGCTTCAGCGGCGGGTGCGACCGGTGTTCATGACGCGGAGCCGGCCGTACAAGAAGGACGACAATGCGCACGTGGAGCAGAAGAACTGGACGCACATCCGGCAATGGTTCGGGTACGAGCGACACGACAACCCCGAGGTGGTGGAGCCCATGAACGAGTTGGTCAGGGGACCGTACGGGCAGTTGCTGAACTACTTCCACGCGAGCCTGAAGCTGAAGAGCAAGGAGCGCGAAGAAGGGCGGATCGTCCGGGTTTACGAAGAGGCGCGAACGCCCCTGGCTCGGGTTTTGGAAAGCGCGGAGGTGACTGCGGAAACGAAGACGCGCCTGGCGGCTGAGAAGGCGGGTTTGAACCCCTTCGCGTTGAAGCGGGAGGTGGCGCGGCGATTGAAGGTGATCGCGGGAATGCGTCGGGCCCGCGGGTGAGCGGGAGATCGAGGGCCAAAAATGACGAGGTTTCCACGGTGGCGGTTGCGCTCCGCTGGAGTTGGCTGCTCCGCAGCCCCCTCCAGCTCCGCTCCACCGCCACCGTGGAAGGGGGCGCGCCGAGGGGCCAAGGGGCCCTTCGGGCAGACCCCCGAGGTGAACAACGACAGAACCAATAACCAAGGCCACCGGGTAACACCCCTTCTGGCACAACGAATCAGCCCGTCGGGTAACAGTTAGTTCTGGCGCACGGCGATGCGGTGGTCGCGTCGGGTGGATCAGGGGCACCAGGAACGGTTGCGGGCGGAGTCGGCGTTTCGGGCGGTGGTGGAGGCGGCACCCG
>CAZGQB010000528.1:0-1651 GCA_964527055.1 uncultured Sulfuritalea sp. | reverse complement strand
CCGCGGCTGCTCGGGCGAACCCAACCGCCTGCCGCGCGCCTACCATTCCGGCGACTCGCAGGAAATCGGCTGGATCCTGCGCCGCCTGCAGGCGCGCGGCGATCCGGCGCTGTTTGCGGCCGGGGTTTCCCTGGGCGGCAACGCCCTGCTCAAATGGCTGGCCGAACAGGGCCATGCCGCATCCGGCGTGATCGATGCCGCGGCCGCGGTGAGCGCGCCGCTGGACCTGGCGGCGGCCAACCTCGCCCTGTCGTCGGGATTCAACCTGGTCTATGCGCGGCACTTCCTGCGCACGCTGATTCCGGCGGCGCGCGCCAAGGACCGCCGCTTCCCCGGGCGCATCGACATGGCGCGCGCGCAGGCGGCGCGAACCATGGGCGAATTCGATGACGCGGTAACCGCGCCGCTGCACGGCTTCCTCGACGTCGATGACTATTACGCGAAGAGCAGCGCGGGGCCGCTGCTGGCGACGATCGAGACTCCCTCCCTGCTGCTGCACGCCGCCAACGACCCGTTCCTGCCGGTAGCGGCATTGCCGCGCCACGAGCAGCTGCCGGCGTCCGTCACGCTGGAGGTTCACGCCGGCGGCGGACATGTCGGCTTCGTGCACGGCCGCCTGCCCGGCCGCATCGACTGGCTGCCGCAGCGCCTGCTGGCGCACTTCGCCGCGCACCTGCCGGCCTGAAGCCTGACTCCTGCCGCGTGCGATAATTTCACGCTTCGCCCATCCGACTCACATCATGCAGACTCCGGCTCCCGAAATCTTCAAGGCTTATGACATTCGCGGCATCGTCCAAACCACGCTGACCGCCGACACGGTGCGCCTGATCGGCAGGGCGCTGGGCACCGAAGCGATCTCGCGCGGCGTCGGCAGCATCGTCATCGGTCGCGACGGCCGCCTCTCCGGCCCGGCACTCGCCGGGGCGCTGGCCGACGGCATCACCTCCACCGGCGCCGACGTGATCGACATCGGCCGGGTACCGACACCGATGACCTACTTTGCCGCCCACGAACTGGGCACCGGCAGTTGCGTCTCGGTCACCGGCAGCCACAATCCGCCCGAATACAACGGCCTGAAAATGGTACTGGCCGGGCAGACGCTATACGGCGAGATGATCCAGGACCTGCGCCGCCGTATCGCCAACGCCGACTTTTGCGAGGGCCACGGCCACGTCAGTTTCGCCAGCGTGCGCCAGGCCTACATCGACCGCATCGCGGGCGACGTAAAACTGTCGCGCCCGATGAAAATCGTCATCGACTGCGGCAACGGCGTCGCCGGCAGCGTCGCGCCGGACCTGTTCCGCCGCATGGGTTGCTCCGTGAAGGAACTGTTCTGCGAAGTCGACGGCAGCTTCCCCAACCACCACCCCGACCCTTCCAAACCGGAGAATCTGGTGGACCTGCAGCGCGCGGTGCGCGACACCGGCGCCGAACTCGGCCTGGCCTTCGACGGCGACGGCGACCGCCTCGGGGTCGTCACCCGCGACGGCGAGATCATCTACCCCGACCGCCAGTTGATGCTGTTCGCCGCCGACGTGCTGACGCGCAACCCCGGCGCCCAGATCATCCATGACGTCAAGTGCTCGCGCTGGGTCGCCGAGTCGATCCGCCACCAGGGCGGCCGGCCGCTGATGTGGAACACCGGCCACGC
>CAZGQB010000527.1:0-1651 GCA_964527055.1 uncultured Sulfuritalea sp. | reverse complement strand
ACCGTTCCATCGTCGGCCTGATGATCGAAAGCTTCATCGAGGCCGGCAACCAGCCGATCCCCGACGACCCTGCCCTGCATGGGCCGCTCAAGTACGGCTGCTCGGTCACCGACGCCTGCGTCGACTGGCCGACCACCGAAAAGATGCTGCGCGACGCCGATGCAGCGCTGCGTGGCGCAATCTCCCAACCCGCCAATTCGTGAGCCTCACATGAGCCTGATTCGCCCCTTCCGTGGCTTGCGCCCCGCCCCCGGCCAGGCCGGCGCCGTCGCCGCGCCGCCCTATGACGTGCTGTCCAGCGACGAAGCGCGCGGTATTGTTCATGGCGGCGCCGCAGGCAAGCCCTGGTCCTTCCTGCACATATCGAAGCCGGAGATCGACCTGCCGCGCGAAATCGACATCTACTCGCCCGAGGTCTATGCCAAGGCCGCGGAGAACCTGCAAAAGATGCTCGCTGCCGGCATCCTCGCGCGTGATGCGGCGCCCTGCTACTACGCCTACCGCCTGACCATGGGCGGCCACGTGCAGACCGGCCTGGTGGCGGCGGCCAGCGTCGCCGATTACGACAGCAACCGCATCCGCAAGCACGAATTCACGCGGCCCGACAAGGAAGACGACCGCGTGCGGCAGATCGAGGCGCTCAACGCCCAGACCGGGCCGGTGCTGCTGGCATATCCCGCGTCGCGCACCGCGGACGACCTGATCGCCGCCATCGCGCAAGGCGCCCCGGCCGCCGACGTCAGCGCCGACGACGGCATCCGCCACCAGGTCTGGGTGCTGGCCGACGCCGCGCGGATTGCCGCGATCACCGCGGCCTTCGACGCCATGCCGGCGCTCTACATCGCCGACGGCCACCATCGCTCGGCCGCCGCCTCGCGCGTCGCAGCCGCGCGGCGCGGAACGGAGTCCGCCAATGCCTTTCTATCAGTGATCTTCCCCCACCACCAGATGAAGATCCTCGACTACAACCGCGTCGTCAAGGATTTGCACGGCCTCGAACAGTCGGAGCTGGTGGCACGGCTCGGTGCCGCCTTTACTGTCGAGGACAGTCCCGGCCGCGTGCATCCGGCGCGCCCCGGCGAATTCGGCATGTATCTGGCGGGCCGCTGGCACAGGCTGACGATCAAACCCGAACTGATCCCCGCCGATCCGGTGGCCAGCCTCGATGTCTCGCTGCTCTCCGACCACCTGCTGGCGCCCATCCTCGGCATCGCCGACCTGCGCCGCGACAAGCGCATCGATTTCGTCGGCGGCATCCGCGGCCTGGCCGAACTGGAAAAGCGCGTCGATTCGGGCGAGATGGCGATGGCCTTCGCCCTGCATCCGACGCGGATGGACCAGCTGATGGCGGTGGCCGACAGCAACAACGTCATGCCGCCGAAGTCCACCTGGTTCGAGCCCAAGCTGGCCGATGGCCTGGTGTCGCACGTGCTGGATTAGGGAAGCGTCAAGCCGTCATTCCGGCGCACGCCGGAATCCAGGGGATCAAGCTGCCGGGGACCGGCTTGCGCCGGTGTGGCGGCTGATCCGGAAACCTCATGGTCCATCCGGCACACATGAAAAAAGGCAACGCGAAGGTTGCCTTTTTCGTTGCGCCGGAAGATTTACTTCTTCTTGGCGGCGGGCTTCTTCGCCGGAGCGGCTTTCTTGG
>CAZGQB010000526.1:0-1657 GCA_964527055.1 uncultured Sulfuritalea sp. | reverse complement strand
CGCGATGAACGAAATCGAGTTGCAGAATTTCGAGCCCGACCTGGTGTACGTCGACGCCAGGAACCGCATCACGCACCACAGCCGGCAGATTCCGGCACAAGCGGCCGCCTGAGTTCCCCACCCCGTTGCGGCGCGCCGGGCCCACCCTCGCGGTGGGCTGTTCTTTTGGCGCGGCCGCACCGCCCCGGCGATCGACCGCGGGTTTGTGGCAGGGTCCGGCGCGGTGTATTCTTGCTCCCAGAAGAATTACATGCCTATGCCGGAGGGAGCCAGGGCCACCCAGATCCTGATCGCCGACGATGAGCCGAACATCGTCATATCGCTCGAATTCCTGCTCAAGCGCGAAGGTTACGAGGTGGTCGTCGCCCATGACGGCGCGCAGGCACTCGAACGGATCCGCAGCGAGCGGCCCGACATGGCGATCCTCGATGTCATGATGCCGCATCGCAACGGCTTTGAGGTGTGCCAGGACCTGCGCCAGGATCCGGAGTTCAAGACGCTGCGGATCATGATGCTGACCGCCAAGGGGCGCGACACCGAGGTGTCGAAGGGCCTCGCGCTGGGCGCCGACGTGTATATGACCTAGCCCTTCGCCACCCGCGACCTGATCGCCTTGGTCAAGGCCCTGATCGAACGGGTTTGAGGTCCGGCCGCCGTTTCGGAAAGCCGAGCGCACCATGAATTCCCGCATGAAGCTGGTCGCCGCCGTCCTCGTCGCCTGCGCCTGCCTCGTCGCCGTGCTGGCGGCGTCCCTGACCGTCCTCGGTTCCGGGCTGGAGGGACAGGAGCGGGCCGCGATCGAGGCCATTCTGGAGCGTCGCCTGGGCGCCGTGGTGATGGTCGTGATGTTCGCCTGCGTCTTCCTCTTCCTGATCCTGCGCGCCGTTCATGAATTCCTGGTGCTGCCGCCGGCGCGGGCGGCCGAGGAGGCGGGGGCGATGCTGACTCAGCCGGCGACCCGCCTCAGCCTGCAGGGCAGCGCGGAGTTGCAGGCCCTGATCGGCGCCGTCAATCGCCTGGCCGGGCAGCACCAGGCGCGCGACGAGGAAATCGAGGCGCGCATCCGCGCCGCCAATGCCGCCGCCGAGGCGGACCGCAACCGCTTCGCCGTACTCATGGCGGAACTGGCGCAAGGCGTCATCGTCTGCAACATGGACGGCCGCGTGCTGCTCTACAACCGGCGCGCCCGCGCCCTGTTCGCCGGCGAGGCGGGGCAGGGTATGGCGGCGCTGGGCCTGGGGCGCTCAATCTACGGCATCTTCGACCGGCACCTGATCGCCTATGCGCTGGAAAACTTCGATGCGCGACGCACCGCGCACCGGCATTTCGTCGCCGCGACCGCGTCCGGCCGCCTGCTGCGCGTGCTGGTCGCGCCCATCCCCGAGGCCGGAACGGCAACCGGAGATGCGCCGCAGGCGGCGGGCGGCTTCTCCGGCTACATGACCATGATCGAGGACATGACGCAGAGCTTCGACAGCGAATCGAAGCGCGACCAGCTGCTGCAGGACCTGACCGAGAGCAGCCGCGGGCCGGTGGGTAACCTGCGCGCCGCGGCCGAGACGCTCTACGACTACAGCGACATGGGCGCCGAGGACCAGCAGCGCTACCTCGCCGTGGTGCGCGACGAAGCCGCGGGGCTGGCGACGCGGGTAGAGGC
>CAZGQB010000525.1:0-1657 GCA_964527055.1 uncultured Sulfuritalea sp. | reverse complement strand
CGACGAAGCCGACCGCATGCTGGACATGGGCTTCATCCCCGACATCAAGCGCATCCTCGGCATGCTGCCGAAGGAGCGCCAGAGCCTGCTGTTCTCGGCCACCTTCTCCAACGAGATCAAGAACCTCGCCGACAGCATGCTGAAGGCGCCGCAACTGATCGAAGTCGCGCGCCGCAATGCCGTTTCCGAGACCATCACCCACCGCGTCTACCCGGTCGCCTCCGACTTGAAGCGCAGCCTGCTGGTACACCTCCTGACCCACGACGAAGAGAAGGCGAAGCAGGTGCTGGTCTTCGTCGGCACCAAGTTCGGCGCCAGCCGCCTCGCCGTGTACCTCGAGCGCCAGGGCATTGCCGCCGACGCCATCCACGGCGACAAGAGCCAGCAGCAGCGCACCGAAGCGCTGGAAGGCTTCAAGTCCGGCAGGATCCGCGTGCTGGTCGCCACCGACGTCGCCGCGCGCGGCCTCGACATCGACGACCTGCCCCACGTCATCAACTACGAACTGCCGCATACCGCCGAGGACTACGTGCACCGCATCGGCCGCACCGGCCGCGCCGGCAAGCACGGCGACGCCACCTCGCTGTTCGCACCGGAGGAAAAGCAGCGGCTGGCCGACATCGAAAAGCTGATCAAGCGCCAGATCGAGCGCGTCGAGATCAGCGGCTTCGCCGAGCTGGCCTCCTCGCCGCCCGAGCGTGCGCCGAGCAATCGCGGCCACAAACGCGAACACCTCGAGCGCGCCCGCGAGAAGGCCCGCGAGCGCGACCGCGCGCTGACGCTGGAAGGCGTCAAGCCGGCCGGACGCGAGCTGCCCAGCCCCGCCGCCCACGTGCCCAGGCTCGACCCGCGCCTGCCCAAGCTGGACTTCGACCCCAGCAAGCCCTACGTCAGCAAGCCCGCCGCCGGCGATCCCGCCGCCGCAAAACCCGCCCCGACCCGGCCGCAGCGCCCCGTCGCCGCCCTGCTCGGCGGATTCGGCAAGAAGTAGGCAGCGACGGAGCGGCCATGAGCGTTGCGCCCGCATGGCAGATCGACCTGCGGTCGGGCGGGGACGAAAAGTCGGAAACCCTGCTGATCGTGCTGGCCGGACGCTGGCGCATCGACCAGGAACTGCCCTCTGCCGGAACGCTGCTGGCCCGACTGCCGGCGTCGGCGCGGCGCATCGGCTTCAATGCGAGCGCGCTCACCGACTGGGACTCCGGACTGCTGACCTTCGTTGCCGGAATCGGCAAGTCCTGTGCCGACCGGGGCATCACGCTGGATGTCAGCGGACTGCCGGCCGGCGCACAACGCCTGCTGGCGATGGCGGCGGCCGTACCGGAGCAGAAACTCGCCGCACGTGACGGCGGCGCGCAGGGAACATTCGCACGGGTTGGCGCGGCGACGCTGGAATTTTTCCGCGGCGCGCCGCAGATGCTGGGCTTTCTCGGCGAGGTGGTGCTGTCGCTGCTGCGCCTCGTTTCCGGCCGCGCCCGCTTCCGCGCCCGCGACCTGTGGCTGGAGATCGAGGAAGTCGGGCCGCGCGCGCTGCCCATCGTCTCGGTGATCAGCTTCCTGGTCGGCCTGATCCTCGCCTACCTCGGCGCCGACCAGCTCAAGCTGGTCGGGGCGCAGATCTTCATCGCCGACCTGGTGGCCATCGGCATGGTGCGCG
>CAZGQB010000524.1:0-1657 GCA_964527055.1 uncultured Sulfuritalea sp. | reverse complement strand
CCTTCGCCACCGCCGCCGTGCGCCACGACTACCGCCAGCCGGAGTTCTGCGACGAGGCGGCGATCGAGATCGAGGGCGGACGGCATCCCGTGGTGGAAAGGCAGATCGACAGCTTCATTGCGAATGACACGCGACTCTCACCCGCACGCCGCCTGCTGCTGATCACCGGCCCCAACATGGGCGGCAAATCGACCTACATGCGCCAGGCCGCGCTGATCGTCCTGCTCGCCCACTGCGGCAGCTTCGTGCCCGCCACGCGCTGCCGGCTGGGGCCGATCGACGCGATCTACACGCGCATCGGCGCATCGGACGACCTGGCTTCCGGACGCTCCACCTTCATGGTCGAGATGACCGAGGCCGCCGCCATCCTCAACGGCGCGACGGAAAGGTCACTGGTGCTGATGGACGAGATCGGCCGTGGTACCTCGACCTTCGACGGCGTCGCGCTGGCCTTCGCCATCGCACGCCATCTGATCGAGAAAAATCGCGCCTGGACCCTGTTCTCGACGCACTACTTCGAACTGACGCGGCTGGCACAGGATTATCCGGTGTGCGCCAACGTCCATCTCGACGCCGTCGAGCATGGCCACAAGATCGTCTTCCTGCATGCCGTGGAGGAAGGACCGGCTTCGCAAAGCTACGGCGTGCAGGTGGCCGCACTGGCCGGCATGCCGCCCGCCGTGGTGCGCGAAGCGCGACGCCGTCTGACCTTGCTCGAAAACCGGGAAGTCGGTTCGCTTAACCAGCCTGACCTGTTCGCCAGCGCCCCGGCCCTGCCCGAGCCGCCGCATCCGGCGCTCGATGCCCTGCGGGATGTGAATTGCGACGAACTGAGCCCGCGCGAGGCGCTCGACAAGCTCTACCAGTTGCACAAACTGGCAAAGTCGTAGCCTGGATCAGTGCAACTCGTCTTCCGGCGGCACGGGCGCCGGCAGCACGGCAATGCCCTCTTCCAGGAGGTCGCGCGTTTCGTCCTGCGTTGCAACGCCGCGAATGCTGCGCGCCGGTGCTTCGTCGTAATGGATGCGCCGCGCTTCCTCGGGAAATCGCTCGCCGACGTTTTCGGCTTTTCGCGCCATGCTGACCAGCGCCTGGTGCAGCTGCACCATGGCCGGCGCAGACGCGGGCGTTGTCGCCTTCTCCGGGGTCCCGACCTCCATCGCCGCCTGCTTGACATGCGGCGCCGATGGCAACTGGCTGATGCCCGAGGTCTGACACTGCGGACAATGCACCAGCCGGCGCTGGCTTTGATCACGGAACGCCTCGCCCGAAGCGAACCAGCCTTCGAAGTGGTGTCCGTGGTCGCAGAGAAGGTTGAGAACTATCACGCGTTTGATTGGCTGGTGCCCGGAACCGGAATCGAACCGGTATGGCTTGCGCCGAGGGATTTTAAGTCCCTTGTGTCTACCAATTTCACCATCCGGGCCCGAGAAACGCTCGAAACGGACGAAACACTGGAGGCGCGACCCGGAATCGAACCGAGGTACACGGCTTTGCAGGCCGCTGCATAACCACTCTGCCATCGCGCCACGACCGTTTCGGCCGGCTGCCCCGTAATGTGGGAGCCTCCGCGCCGGGCTGGTGCCCGACCAACGAATTCTGTGGAGCGGGAAACGAGTCTCGAACTCGCGACCTCAACCTTGGCAAGGTTGCGCTC
>CAZGQB010000523.1:0-1662 GCA_964527055.1 uncultured Sulfuritalea sp. | reverse complement strand
GAAGCGCTCGAACAGCATCGCGGCGCGCGCCGGGTCGACCTCGGTGATGTACAGCGCGTAGCACACCGCCGAGTTGGCCGCCGAGCCGCGCCCCTGGCACAGGATGCCCCGGCCGCGCGCCCAGGCGACGATGTCATGCACCGTGAGGAAATACGGCGCGTAGGCCATCTCCGCAATCAGCCGCAGTTCGTGTCCGACTTGCGCCAGCACCTTGTCCGCCACGCCCGCCGGGTAGCGCCGCGCCAGGCCCTCTTCGGTCAGGCGCCGCAGCCAGGAATCCGGCGTCTCGCCGGCCGGCACCACTTCCTCCGGATATTCGTAGCGCAGTTCGTCGAGCGAGAAATTGCACAGGGCCGCGACCTTCAGCGTCTCGGCCAGCAGTTCGGGCGGATACAGGCGCGCCAGCGCCAGGCGGGAGCGCAGGTGGCGCTCGCCGTTGGCGAACAGCGCCTGGCCGGCCTCGGACACCGTGGTCTTCAGGCGCAGCGCGGTCAGCGCATCCTGCAGCGGCCGGCGCGAGCGCGCGTGCATGTGCGCGTCGCCCGCGGCGACCAGCGGCAGCGCCGCGGCCGCCGCCAGTTCGCGCAGGGCGGCGAGGCGCTCGCCGTCGTCGGGCCGCAAATGCCGTTCGAAGGCGATCCAGGTACGCCCGGTAAAGTGTTCGGCCACCCAGCGCGCCTGCCCTTCCCAGGTCGCCGTGTCGCCGGCGCCGACTTTCGGCAACCACAAGGCGAGGCAATCCGGCACGCCGGCCCCGTCCCAGCCGGCCAGGTCGTTGCGCGTCAGCCGGTAGCCGCCCTTCGGCGCGCGACGGCGGCCCAGCGTGAGCAGTGCGCAAAGGTTGCCGTAGCCGGCGCGATTCTGCGCCAGCAGCACCAGCTTCATGCCGCAGGCCAGCGTCAGTTCCGTGCCGTGGATCAGTCGCAGGCCGCAATCCCGCGCCGCCAGGTGGGCGCGCACGCTGCCGGCGAAACTGCACTCGTCGGTGACGGCCAGCGCCGCATAGCCCAGCTGCACGGCACGCGCCACCAGCTCGGCGGCGTGCGAAGCCCCGCGCAGGAAGCTGAAGTTCGACAGGCAATGGAGTTCGGCGTAGGCCGGCAGGGAGGGCATGGCGAAACCGGTATACTGTATATCATTACAGTATCACGATTTCCGGCGCCGGTCCGGACCTCGCCGCGACGGCCCGCTGCCGGCCGGCGGCGCCGTCAGGCGGACGCTTTTTTGCGCCGCGGCCCGGCTGCCCCCGTGCGCCGGGGTGCCGGCCTGGCCGCCGTCCCGTCGCCATCGCCCGCGGCCGCTTTCCGCGATGCCTTGCGGGGTGCCTTGCGGGCCGGGGCCGGCGGGCGCATCACGGCGGCTTCGAGTTCCGCCAGCGCATCCTCCGCATACACGGCCAGGCGCTGCATGCTGGGCAGCGATGCGTGGCAGCCGGTGAAACCGAAATTCATCGAGCCGGCGTAGCTCTGGCAGGTGATGTTCAGGGCCTGGCCGTGGGTGACGATGGATGCCGGGTAGGTGGCGAGCAGCTCGGCGCCGCGGAAGTACAGCGGCTGGTCCGGGCCCGGCACGTTCGATATGGTGATGTTGAACATCGGCCGCGTGCGCCCGCCGATTCCCGTCAGCAGCGTGAGGATGGTCGGCGCCATGAGCAGCACCGTG
>CAZGQB010000522.1:0-1664 GCA_964527055.1 uncultured Sulfuritalea sp. | reverse complement strand
AAATGCGGATCGAGGTTGGCATCATCATTCCGGTGCCGTGCGCCAGTATACGCGGCGAGTATCTTGCCGGTCTGCCGGTCGGCACGGCGATGAAATCGGCGTTATAAATTTCGATGCAGGAGCAGAACGTATCCAAGGCGGAGCTTGCGCGCCGGCTGGGCCTGAACGAAATGGAAGCCAGGCGGATGATTGACCCGAAGCACGGAACCAAGGTTCCCGCCCTGGAGCGTGCCCTGCATGCGTTGGGCAAGCGGGTTGAACTGGTGGTGATCTGATCGAGTTCGCCGCGGGTCAAAAAGCGCTCTCACATCATTCCGTTGCATCGGCTTGATGATGCAAGGAAACGTCATGGGCCAGGACAGCAAGCATGCCGCCCTGCCGGCTCAGAAAATCGGCGCCGGCGGCACGGCGAGATCGAGGTTCTCGACGAAGCGGTTGACCGCCTCGATCACCGCCTGGGTCTGGTCCTTGTGCGCGGAGTGGCGGCAATCGGCGAGCTTCAGCAGTTCGACGCCGGCCGAGTTGCGCGCCCCCGATGCAATCGCCTCGACCTGCGCCATGGTGCCGTATTCGTCGTCCTCGCCCTGGATCGCCAGGATCTGGCAGCGGATGTGCGGCAGGCAGTCCTCGATGTTCCAGGCGCGAAAATCGGGATGCAGCCAGATGTCATTCCAGCCCCGGAAGGTGCGATCGACATCGCGGTGGTACTTGCCGAGCTTGGCCGGCAGGTCGGTGGTCTCGAACGCCACTTTGGCCGCGGCGATGCTGCTGATGGAGATGTCCTCGACGAAGCAGTGCGGCGCCATGACCACCAGGCCCGCCACCGGATGGCCGGCGCCGGCATGCAGCAGCGCGATCGAGGCGCCGTCGGAATGGCCGACCAGCACCGGGTTCTCGATCTCCAGCGCGGCCAGCACTTCGGGCAGGGTCTCCCTGCCCTCGCGATGCATGTAGTCGGTGCCGAAAGGCTCCTGCAACAGATCGGACTGGCCGTAGCCGTAGCGCGAATACACCAGCGTCCGGCAGCCCGTCGCGGCGGCGAGGCGCGCCGGGAAGTCGCGCCACATCGCCACCGAGCCCAGTCCTTCGTGCAGCAACACCAGGGTCGGCCGGTTGATCTGGTGCGCCGGGATCAGCTGGTATTCGAGGCGGCGGCCGCCGGCGGTGAGGAAGCCGGAATGCACGAACTCAGACTCCCAAAAAGCGGTGCATCAATTCCTCGTTATCCGCGAGTTCCCGGGACTCGCCCGAGAACACCACCCTGCCCTTGACCAGCACCACGCTGCGGTCGGCCAGCGCCATCACCGCCGCATAGTTCTTGTCCACGATGACCGTGGCGATGCCGGAGGCGCGGATGGTCTTGATGATGTTCCAGATCTCGCGGGCGATCAGCGGCGCCAGGCCTTCGGTGGCCTCGTCGAGGATCAGCAGGTCGGGGTTGGTCATCAGCGCGCGGCCGATGGTCAGCATCTGCTGCTCGCCGCCGGAGAGCTGTGCGCCGCCGTTGGCGAGGCGCTCGCCGAGGCGCGGGAAGGTCTGGATGACGCGGTCGAAATCCCATTCGCGACGGCCGTCGACGCCGGCGCGCGCGGCCATGATCAGGTTCTCTCGCACCGAGAGGTTGGGGAAGATGCCGCGGCCTTCGGGCACGTAGGCGATGCCGC
>CAZGQB010000521.1:0-1666 GCA_964527055.1 uncultured Sulfuritalea sp. | reverse complement strand
GCCGACTGGCTCTGCCTCGACCCGGTGCGGCTGCAGCCAAGAGGGTCAGAGACATTTAACTTTTTAAACGATGCTGATTCATATGTGTTTTCTGCTCCGCCTCAGTCATTTGAGCGTGGCTGTCAGCCAACGTTTCAGCGATGCTGAACTGCATGGTATCGACCCGATAACTTCCAGGCCGCGCACGCCCCTCATTGCTTCCAGTCATCACCCGGAATGATTCGCTTCATGAATTCATCAAACAAAGGCACCGTGAATGCCGTATCGCCATGGCTCGGGCTCCAGATCATGCCCTTGACAATCAACTGGCTCCGGGTCGGACCGAGCGACGTGACATCGCGCCCTAATTGTTCGGCAATGTCGCCGGAACGATGGGGGCCCGCGCCAAGCTCGGCCATCGCGCGCAGGTATTTCTTTTCCAGAGGGGTCAAGCGATCGAATCGAACCCGGAAAAAACTCTCGTCGAGTGCGGCGATTGCGCTTGCGGTGGCACGCTCGACATCCTCCAGCGTAATCGGTGAAGCGTCGGCTGCATCCCAGGCGTGCTTCCCCCATTCCTGCAGGAAGTAGGGATATCCGCGTGTCTCCTGAATGATCCGATCGAGCGCGCCTTCTTCCACAACCACATCCTGATCCAGTGCCGGCTTGGCGATCGCCAGGCGTGCTGCATCACGGGGCAGCGGTCCAATTTGCGGGAAATCGAACAGCCGTTCCGCGTAGGACTTGGCCCGACCCATCTTGCCGGGCAACTGCGGCAGGCCGGCGCCGACAAGCACAACGGGCAGGCTGCGCTGGGCGGTGCGGTGCAATGCCGTGATCATGGCCGCCAGTTCTTCCTCGGCCACGTATTGAAGCTCGTCTACAAACATGACCAGCGCCGTACCGGCTTTCTTCGCCGCATCACCGGTTACTTCCAGCAGTGCCTGCAAGTCGTGTTCGAGATCGCCGTTGTCCGCCAACCCAGGCTCTGGATCAAAGTCCAACCCTACCTCGATGTCTTGGTACTTGAGCTTGAGCGACTTGGCAAAGCCGGCGAGTCCGCGCAAGGCACGCTGGGCGAATTCCTTTGCCTGCTCGTTTCGGGATAGCCGTAGCAAGGCTTGCCTTAGCTGCGGGGCCAGAATAGCTGGCAGAGACCGGCTCTCGGGTGCCTCGACGCGGAGGGTCTGAATTCCCGCCGCCTCGGCATCGTCGCGCAGCCGGTCCAGCAATACCGTTTTACCCACACCTCGCAATCCCACCATCAGGATGCTCTTGGTGGGTCGGCCGGCCCGCACTCGCTCAAGCGCGACACGAACCGTTTCGCGCAGCTCATCGCGCCCCGCCAGCTCTGGCGGCGGCGTGCCCGCACCGGGCGCGTAGGGGTTTTTAATTGGATCCATTGCGGTAGATTATATTAAGTTTTGCCGATTTACAATGTATAGATAACCTTGATAATCTAGATCAAATCATCGTCACACCTGCATCCGGGGGCTCTTGTCACTTCATTCCGAGGTGACCAACCGCCATCACCGCGAACGACCGTCGGTTAAGCCGAAGAATTCCCACCGTCAAGTAATGGACGTTGCAGCATCAGTGCCGGATTAGCGTTGCGCAAGTGATCGATCCAGGTCGATGTATCGACCAGTATCACCGCTTGCCTTCGCGACGGCGAGCGACGCTTTCC
>CAZGQB010000520.1:0-1677 GCA_964527055.1 uncultured Sulfuritalea sp. | reverse complement strand
GCGAGAAGACCTACTCGGCGCCGCTGGCGACGCATCTGTATTCCAAGGAGGCGCTGGCGGATTCGGCGCAGCGCGAGTTTCCGCGCCTGAAGCACGGTGGCGCGCATCTGGGCGTGGATCTGTCCGGCCACGAGTTCGACATCGCCGTGCGCGTCTCGCGCGGCTGTGCCGGCGGGATGGCGGTCTGGCTGCTGCTGGTACTGGCGGTGCGCTATCTGGGGCGTGTAGGGCCGGCTTCAGCCGGCCAGGGTGGATGGCCTGTAGGGCCGGCTTCAGCCGGCCAAGGTGGATGGCCGGCTGAAGCCGGCCCTACGGTCGGCGCCGGCGGGACGGCGATTCGTCCCGTGGTTCTCACGCTGCTGCCGATCCTGCTCCTGCTCGGCATCGCGATTTCGCTCGGCGGCGGCTACCACGTCTTCGGCACCGACAAGGTCGGCCAGGACGTGCTCTACCTGTCGCTGAAAAGCATACGCACGGGCCTGCTGATCGGCACCCTGACCACGCTGGTCATGCTGCCGCTGGCGGTGCTGCTCGGCATCCTCGCCGGCTATGTCGGCGGCTGGGTGGACGATGTGATCCAGTACCTCTACACCACGCTCTCCTCGATTCCCGGCGTGCTGCTGATCGCGGCGGCGGTGCTGATGATGCAGGTCATCATCGACACCCACCCCGACTGGTTCGCCACCTCGGCCGAGCGCGCCGACGCGCGCCTGCTGGCGCTGTGCCTGATCCTCGGCATGACCAGCTGGACGGGAGTCGCGCGCCTGCTGCGCGGCGAGACACTGAAGCTGCGCGAGCTGGAATTCGTCCAGGCGGCGCAGGCCTTCGGCGTGGGGCGCTTCGCCATCATGCGCCGCCACATCCTGCCCAACCTGATGCACATCGTGCTGATCGCGCTGGTGATGGATTTTTCCGGCCTGGTGCTGGCCGAGGCCGTGCTGTCCTACGTCGGCGTCGGCGTCGACCCGAGCACCATATCCTTCGGCACCATGATCAACACGGCGCGCATGGAACTGGCGCGCGAGCCCATGGTCTGGTGGTCGCTGGCGGCTGCCTTCAGCTTCATGTTCGCCCTGGTGCTGGCGGCCAACCTGTTCGCCGACGCGGTGCGCGACGCCTTCGATCCGAGGTCGTCGGCATGAGCATTCTTTCGGTTAAAGACCTGTCGATCCACATCCGCAGCGCGCGGCCGGTCGATGGCGTCAGCTTCGATATCGCCGCCGGCGAATGCTTCACGCTGCTCGGCGAATCCGGCTGCGGCAAGTCGATGACCGCGCTGGGCCTGATGCGCCTCTTGCCGGCCGCGGCCGAGGTCGCCGGCGGCTCGGTCAGGTTCGAGGGCACGGACCTGCTGGCGCTGCCCGAATCCGGCATGCGCGACATTCGCGGCGGCGGCATCGGCATGATCTTCCAGGAGCCGGCCACCAGCCTCAACCCGGTGCTGACCGTCGGCCGCCAGATCGTCGAGGCGCTGGAACTCCACGCTGGCCTGCGCGGCGCAGCGGCGCGCGAACGGGCCGAGGAACTGCTGGCCCAGGTCGGCATTCCCGATCCGCGGCGGCGGCTGGCCGAATTTCCCTTCCAGCTTTCGGGCGGCCTGCGCCAGCGTGTGATGATCGCCATCGCCCTGGCCGGATCGCCGCGTCTCTTGATCGCCGACGAGCCGACCACGGCGCT
>CAZGQB010000519.1:0-1680 GCA_964527055.1 uncultured Sulfuritalea sp. | reverse complement strand
TTGTGGATGACGTCGCCCAGCGACGAGGTCTTGACTAGGAGGATGCGCATGAGTCGCGCAATTATCCGGGATTGTGGAATGGATGGAACACGCCGGCCCCGGCATTTTTGCCGTCTGGCCGGATATGCGAAAATGCCGGCTTTTACGAAAAGCTCCCAATGAAAGTTCTCGTCACCGGCGCGGCCGGGTTTATCGGCATGCACGTCTGCCAGCTGCTGCTGGCGCGCGGTGACGAAGTGGTCGGGGTCGACAACCTCAACGACTATTACGACGTGGCCCTGAAGGACGCCCGACTGGCGCGTCTTGCGCCCGATCCCCACTTCAGGCTGGCGCGCCTCGACATCGCCGACCGGGAAGGCATCGCCGCGCTGTTCGCCAAAGAGCGCCCGCGGCGCGTGATCAATCTCGCGGCGCAGGCCGGCGTGCGCTACTCGCTGCAGAACCCGCATGCCTATGTGGACAGCAACCTGGTCGGTTTCGTCAATCTCCTCGAAGGCTGCCGCCACAACGGCGTCGAGCACTTCGTCTATGCCAGCAGCTCCAGCATCTACGGTGGCAACGAGCGCATGCCGTTCTCGGAACACGACAACGTTGACCATCCGGTGAGTCTCTACGCCGCGACCAAGAAGGCCAACGAACTGATGGCCCACACCTACAGCCATCTGTTCGGGCTGCCGGCCACCGGGCTGCGTTTCTTTACCGTGTATGGACCCTGGGGCCGGCCCGACATGGCCCTGTTCCTGTTCGCCAAGGCCATCCTCGAAGACCGCCCCATCGATGTCTTCAACCACGGCAGGATGCGGCGCGACTTCACCTACATCGACGACATCGCCGAAGGCGTGATCCGCGTCCTCGATCGTCCGCCGCAGGCCGACCCCGCTTTCGACAAGCAGGTGCCCGATCCGGCGACCAGCTGGGCGCCCTACCGCGTGTTCAACATCGGCAACCACCAGCCGGTGGAACTGATGGCCTACATCGAGGCGCTGGAGCAGGCCCTGGGCAAGACGGCGCAGAAGAATTTCATGCCGCTGCAGGACGGCGACGTGCCGGCAACCTACGCCGACACCTCGGAGCTCAAACGCATCACCGGCTTCTCGCCGGCCACACCCGTGGTCGAAGGCGTGCGCCGCTTTGTCGATTGGTACAGGAGCTATCATGGCTGACGCACGCATCATCCCCGTGGTTCTCAGCGGCGGTTCCGGTACGCGCCTGTGGCCCGTGTCGCGCGAGAAGCACCCGAAACAACTGCAGCCGCTGCTCGGCGACGCGAGCCTGCTGCAGGACACCCTGCGGCGCCTCGAAGGTTTGCCGCTGGGTGCGCCCATCGTGGTCAGCAATCAGGAATACCGCTTCATCACCGCCGAGCAACTGCGCCTGCTCGGCCTGGCAGGCTGGACCCTGCTGCTGGAGCCGGTTGGCCGCAATACCGCACCGGCCCTCACGGCTGCCGCGCTCCATGCCGTTCGCGACGGGGCCGACCCGGTGCTGCTGGCGACGCCGGCGGACCACCACGTGCGCGACGCCGGCGCCTTCCGCGCCGCGGTGCTGCGCGGTTTGCCCGAGGCGGAGGCCGGCGCTGTGGTGACCTTCGGCATCCAGCCGGACCGTCCCGAGACCGGTTACGGCTACATCGAAACAAAAGTCGGCCAGCCTTCTCCCTCGATCCCCGCTCCGCGCGGC
>CAZGQB010000518.1:0-1683 GCA_964527055.1 uncultured Sulfuritalea sp. | reverse complement strand
GCCACATGAACGTGCTGCTGGCCGAGGCCAAGGTGCCCTACGACATCGTGATGGAAATGGACGAGCTCAACGACGACTTCCCGACCACCGATGTCGCCATGGTGATCGGCGCCAACGACATCGTGAACCCGGCGGCGCAGGACGACCCGGCCAGCCCGATCGCCGGCATGCCGGTGCTGGAAGTCTGGAAGGCCAAGACCTCGATCGTCATGAAGCGCTCGATGGCCTCGGGCTATGCCGGCGTGGACAATCCGCTCTTCTACAAGGAGAACAACCGCATGTTGTTCGGCGATGCGAAGAAGATGCTGGACGAGGTACTGGTGGCGCTGAAGACTTGATTTTTTTGGCGCCTGCCATGTGAAATCGCCACGGCTGCCCGTGGCGTTATTGCCTTCGCGCCGGCGGCGCTCAAGGTATATCCTGCCGGATCGTGTTTCTACACGCAAAAAGTCGGCGCCGGTGGCACGGCAATGCAAAATCGATTACAGTAATTCACTCAAAAAACCAACAATCTCCAAAGGATCACCACCATGAGCAATAAAGGGCAAATGTTACAAGACCCGTTTCTGAACACGCTGCGTCGCGAGCACGTGTCGGTTTCCATTTACCTGGTCAACGGCATCAAGCTGCAGGGGCAGATCGAATCTTTCGACCAGTATGTGGTTCTGCTCAAGAACACGGTGACCCAGATGGTCTACAAGCACGCCATTTCCACGGTCGTCCCTGCGCGCCCGGTCAATTTTGCCTCGGAAGCCGACGCCGATTGACCACCCCGTTTCGCTGCCGGTGATGGCCGGGACGGAGTTGCCCTGATGTTTGAGCGTCCCGCCAACGGCGAAAAAGCGGTTCTCGTCCAGCTCGATTTCGGCGAAGGTGACTTTGCCGAACGCCTTTCCGAGTTCAGGCTGCTGGTCGATAGTGCGGGAGTGCAACCGCTGGCGGTGGTATCGGGGAGGCGGGCACGTCCCGACCCCGCGCTGTTTGCCGGCAAGGGCAAGGTCGCAGAGGTCGGCGATGCCGTCCGCCTGCATGCAGCGGATGTCGTCCTCGTCAATCATGAACTGTCCCCCGGCCAGCAGCGCAACCTGGAGAAGGCCCTCGAATGTCGCGTGGTCGACCGCAGCAGCCTGATCCTCGACATCTTCGCCCTGCGCGCCAGGAGCCATGAGGGCAAGCTGCAGGTCGAACTGGCCCAGCTCCAGCATCTGGCCACCCGGCTGGTGCGCGGCTGGACCCACCTCGAACGGCAGAAAGGCGGCATCGGCCTGCGCGGTCCCGGCGAAAAGCAGCTCGAAACCGACCGGCGTCTGCTCGGCAAGCGGGTGTCCCTGCTCAAGGACCGCCTCGGGCAGCTGGAACGCCAGCGCGCCGTGCGCCGGCGCGCACGCACGCGCGGCGAGGTGTTTGCGGTTTCCCTGGTCGGTTACACCAATGCCGGCAAGAGCACGCTGTTCAACGCCCTGACCCGGGCAGGTGCCTATGCCGCCGACCAGTTGTTTGCCACCCTCGACACCACTTCGCGGCGGGTATTCATCGAGGGTGCCGGACCGATCGTGCTGTCCGATACGGTCGGTTTCATCCGCGACCTGCCGCATGCCCTGATGGCGGCGTTTCAGGCGACACTGGAAGAGACGGCACAGGCTGATTTGCTGCTGCACGTGGTGGATTCCGCCAGCCCGGACC
>CAZGQB010000517.1:0-1684 GCA_964527055.1 uncultured Sulfuritalea sp. | reverse complement strand
AGAATGCGCGCAGCTTGCGCAACCAACCGGCAATCACCGGCGCAGTCTCCTTGCCGGGAATCTCAGCGACGCCGATATACTTGCGTGCGGCCTGCAGCCAGAGCGGCTCGTTCATTGCGGCAACGCGTTCTTGCCAGCCAGCCACATCGCAAGACCGATGACCACGACGCCCGTCAGCCACGCGAGTTTGCGCAGCACATTGCGGCCGATCTCCGCGTAGACGATCTGCAAGGCTTTTCGTGCGGCCTTCTCGGCAATGGCCTCGATTTGCGCTTCGGTCAACGGGTGGTCATTGTGCATCACTAAATCCTTTTGCACTGGATCGCAAAGCCGCAGCGCGGGAAACGGTAGTCATTGGGATCAATGCCGTTGCGGTCGCTCGGCCGCAGCTTCCAGCCGGACCACAGCCGATACAGCGATCCGCGCATCGGGACGACCATTCGCAATCCGGTGAACGCGCCCTGCCACGTCAGCGACCAAGTGAACGCCCCTGTCTCGCGCGCCTGCTGTTCAGCGTCGAACGCGCCTACGTAGTGAATGCGCGACGGCACAATGTGCGGATTCACGAGCGGCCAAAAGCGCGTGTTGTTCGTCGGGTTGCGAAACGCCGACCAGAAGATCGCGCGCTTCGTGTCGGGCCAGTCCGCATGCAACTCGCGATACCAGACGGCCCCGGTGACTCCGTCCTCTGCATTGCCCCACACGAGATCAATCAGCCGCACGCGCCAGCACATGACCGGGCGCTTGTCCGCGTAGGCCCAGGACGGGCGCAGCTCCCACGCTTTCGCGAGTGCAAGCGGCGGGATGATCAGCGCACCGACAATCCACAGCGGACCCGTCACCGCGCAGTAGGCGAGCCAGAGCGGGATCGAGTAGACGAGGCGCCACATCTATGCGTCCACCGATGCGGTCAACTGGTTGCCGGTCGACGTCGAGAGGATCGTCGCGGTATCGGCCGTAAGCGCTAGTTCAATCGTGAAGATGATGTTGCGCGACGCAACCCCGTCGGTATTTTCGGTGATGTTGAAGTTTTGATCCGTCGTGCAGGCGAGCCATGACCCGGCGGTGCCTGAGTTGAAAACGGTCTCGCTGCCGCCGGTGCGCGTCACGCGTACCGAGTAGAGGTTCGCATTGCCGTTTGGCTGTACCCACGAACCCTGCACCACGGCCGCGCCAGACGTCGCGCCCTTGTACCACTTGCCATCCGCGCCGATCTTGAAGCTGGCAAACGAGTTCGTTGGCGAAGTCTTGACGGTCGTCTGCGACACCGAGGGGGCCACCACCAGGTCGCCAACGTCGTCGCGCTCGAAGCCGACCGACACGTCGATCGTGTAGGTCGCCGCCGTCGAGTCGGTGACGGTGCACCGGAAAATGGCCGATTTCGTTGCGCCGTCCGCCATGCTCACGACGCTGAATGTGGTCGTGGCGGCAGACGCGGAATCCGCCGAGATATCCGTAGACCCGCTGACCCGAGTCCACGCATAGGTGTAGCCCGGCGTTCCGCCGGTTGCGGTGACGGTCGTCGATTCGCTCGTGGCGGTCGCGCTGCCGCTGTAGACGTGCGAGATCGTGCCAACGCTGACACTCGCACTCAATCCTGCCGCGACACTCGCGGCCTTGGCGGGCAGGCCGTCCGTGCTCGGCACGTTGGTCGAGACGAAGGCATTGCGCCGCGCGATGATCC
>CAZGQB010000516.1:0-1684 GCA_964527055.1 uncultured Sulfuritalea sp. | reverse complement strand
CTGGGGCCGCGCATCGAGCACGAGATAAACCGCTTCTGCGACGAGAACTTCGGCCCCGTCGAGTAAGGCGCCAGCGCGCCGGGTGGCGCACGGATTGCCGAATCCGTTAATGAAAATCCCGGCTCGCCGTGACCAGGCTGCCGAGCAGTTCGCTATGGTCGAACAGGCGCTGGGCGACCAGGTGCACCACGGCGTGCTCGCCCGCGCCTTCCACCTGCAACTGGCCGGCGACGCCCAATAGCCGGCTGCCGAGCAGAAGTCGGCGCTGGCGACACGCCAATTCATTGAACACCACCACGTTGGCGCAGCCGGTTTCGTCTTCCAGCGTGACGAAGATGACGCCGCTGGCGGTGCCCGGCCGCTGGCGGCAGGTGACGAGCCCCGCGCAACGCACCACGGCCCGATCGCCGCGGCGGCGCAACTCCATGGCCGGAAGATAGCGCTGCGCCGCCAGCCGTGCACGCAACAGGGCCAGCGGATGGCGACCGAGCGTGAGGCCCAGGCTGCGGTAATCGGCGGCGATCTCCGCGCCCTCGCGCGGCGCTGCAAAGATGACGCCTTCCTCGCGCAGCGCGACGCCGGCGAACAGGTCGCGCTGTAGCGGCACCGCGGCCGCCGCCCAGGCCGCCTGACGGCGGTGCCCGGCGAGCCGCGACAGGGCGCCGGCGGCGGCCAGCGTGTCGAGGTCGCCCCGGCCGAGTTCCGCGCGCCGGGCGAGATCCGCGAGATCGGCAAACGGCGTCGCCGCGCGCGCCGCGACGATGCGTGCGCCGGCCGCCGCGGCAAGATTGCGCACCCGGTCCAGACCGAGGCGGACGGCGACCGGACCGTCTCCCTCCAGCGTGCTTTCCGCTGCGCTGGCCGTGACATCCACCGGCCTCACCTCGACGCCGTGACGGCGCGCGTCCTGCACCAGTTGCGCGGGTGAATAGAAACCCATGGGCTGCGCATTGAGCAGGCCGACGAGAAAGGCCGCCGGCTCGTGGCGCTTGAGCCAGGCCGAGACATACACCAGCAGCGCGAAGCTCGCCGCATGCGATTCGGGAAAGCCGTATTCGCCGAAGCCCTGGATCTGCCGGTAGAGCGCGTCGGCGAATTCATCGGCGTAGCCGCGGCTCTTCATGCCCTCCAGCAAGCGCTCGCGGAACGGCTCCAGCCCGCCCTTGCGCCGCCAGGCCGCCATGGCGCGGCGCAGCTGGTCGGCTTCGCCCGGCGTGAAGCCGGCGGCGACGATGGCGAGCTGCATCGCCTGCTCCTGGAAGATGGGCACGCCCAGGGTGCGCGAGAGCACCTCGCGCACCGCCTCGCTCGGATAGGCCACCGGCTCCAGCCCCTGCCGCCGCCGCAGGTAGGGATGGACCATGTTGCCCTGGATCGGTCCCGGGCGCACCAGCGCCACTTCGATGACGAGGTCGTAGAAGCAGCGTGGCTTCAGGCGCGGCAGCATGGCCATCTGCGCGCGCGACTCGATCTGGAACACGCCGACGGTGTCGGCGCGCGAAATCATTTCGTAGGTGGCGGCATCCTCGGCCGGCACGTCCGACAGCCGGAAAGGCTGGCCGCGCCGCTGCGCCACGGCGGCGAGCACGCGGCGTATCGCCGAAAGCATGCCCAGGGCCAGCACGTCGACCTTCATCAGGCCCAGCGCGTCGATGTCGTCCTTGTCCCACTGGATCACGGTGCG
>CAZGQB010000515.1:0-1685 GCA_964527055.1 uncultured Sulfuritalea sp. | reverse complement strand
ATTGAGAGTATTAACAGCTTGGCGATTCCCGAAACCATCGTCTTCGACCTCGACGTCGCTACCGACTACCGCCTGCTCGGCCACGAAACGCGCATGGAACGCGTGCCCATCGTCGCCAACCTGCGCCACCACGACATCGAGCCGGTGTTCAACACCGATACCCTGGCCTCCGGCCTTCCGCAATTTCCCTACTGCGACGAGCTGAAGCTGCTCTGGGAATTCGCCCAGGTGCTCGAAGCCGGGCGCGGCAAACCCTCGGACAACAGCAACCGCAAGGACTACAACTTCAGCGTCGACTGGACCGCCGACAGCGGCATCGGCGCGGAACCGGGCAAGGGTTTCGTCAGCATCGAGCAGCGCGAACGCGGCTCCCCGCTCGACACCATGGTGGCCGAGCTGATGATCATGGCCAACGCCACCTGGGGCGCGATGCTGCGCGATGCCGGCATCCCCGCGCTGTACCGGGTGCAGACGGCGGGCAAGGTGCGCATGAGCACGGTCGCCGCGGCGCACGAAGGCCTCGGCGTCGACTGCTATGCCTGGTCGTCCTCGCCCCTGCGGCGCTATTGCGACCTGCTCAACCAGTGGCAGCTGATCGCGCTGCTGAACGGCGAGCCGCCGCCGTTCCCGCCCAAATCGGCGGACTTGCTCGCCGCCATGCGCGACTTCGAACTGACCTACGCCGCCTACGCCGAATTCCAGCGCGGCATGGAGCGCTACTGGTGCCTGCGCTGGCTGCTGCAACAGGGTGCGACGACGGTCCTGGCCCAGGTGCTGCGCGAAGCGCTGGCGCGGCTCGACACCATCCCGCTGGTGGCGCGCGTGCCCTCGCTGCCCGAACTGCCGCGGGGCGCCCACGTGCTCCTCGACATCGAAGGCATCGACCTGCTGGAAGCCGAACTGCGCTTGCGCTATCTCGAACTGGCGCCCGAATTGGCGGCCAATAGCGGCCCTGATGCGGCCTTCGCCGACGACGAGGGTGACGAGGTCGCGGGGTAAAATCGACGGGCCTATGCCCACCCCGTCCAGCCTGTCGCGCCTCGCCTGGCCTTCGCTGCCGCCCCTGCCCATGCCGGCCTTCCTCGCCGCCATGGACGCGCCGCGGCGCAATCTGACGCTGGCGCTCGCGGCATCGCTGCTGCTCCACGCATTGGTTCTGGCGATCCGCTTCACGCCGCCGGACTTCATGGACAAGGCGCGCGAACGGGCGCTCGAAGTCATCCTGGTCAACAGCAAGAGCAAGGCCAAGCCGGACAAGGCGCAGGCCAAGGCCCAGACCAACCTCGACGGCGGCGGCAACACCGACGAGGACCGCCGCGCCAAGACACCGCTGCCGCCGTCGCCCCGCACCAGGGAAGGCGACCAGCTGATCGAGGCGCAACGTCGCGTCGCCGAACTCGAAGCGCAGTCACGGCAGCAGATGACGCGACTGAAGGGCGATCGGGCCGTCAGCCCGGACAAGTCGAAACCCGATCCGGTAGCGGCGCCCGAGCCGAATGTTTCCGGCGCCGACCTCGCCAGCAGTGCAATGGCCATCGCCCGCCTCGAGGGCCAGATCGCCCGCCAGATGGAGGAATACAACCAGCGCCCGCGCAAGAAGTTCATCGGCGCCCGGGTCGAGGAATACCGCTTCGCCCAGTATGTCGAAGACTGGCGGCAGAAGATCGAGCGCATCGGCAACCTCA
>CAZGQB010000514.1:0-1685 GCA_964527055.1 uncultured Sulfuritalea sp. | reverse complement strand
CCTTGCCGTCGCGGTGCCAGAGCCGGGCGAAGATGCCGAGCACCTTGAGGTGGCGCTGCACGCCCATCCATTCATAGTCGCGGAAGAACTCGCCGAAATCAGCGGCGACCGGCAGTCCGGCCTTGCGCGCGGCTTCCCAGTAGCGCACCAGCCAGTCGAGGGCAAGCTCCTCGTCCCACTCGATGTAGGCGTCCTTCAGCAGCGACACCATGTCATAGCTGATCGGCCCGAAGACCGCGTCCTGGAAATCGATGACGCCGGGATTGCCGGCGCCGGTACCGTCGGTGCGCATCAGGTTGCGCGAGTGGTAGTCGCGGTGCACGAACACCTTCGGCTCGGCCAGGTTCACGGCCAGGATGCGGTCGAAGACCGCCGCCAGGTCCTGACGCTCGCTCTCGGCGAGGACCATCCGATGGTGCCGGGCAAGGAACCATTCGGGAAACAGCTCAAGCTCGCGGCGCAACAGCGTCGCGTCATAGTCGGGCAGCACGCCGGGCCGGCTGACCCGCTGTATCCTCACCAGGGCAGCAATGGCGTCCGCATAAAGCGGCGCGGCGTTGGCCGCATCCAGCACCTGCAGGTAGGTCGTCGCGCCGAGGTCCGAGAGCAGCAGGAAACCGCGCCCGAGGTCCTGCGCCAGGACGTCCGGAACATGGACCGCGGCTGCCTGAAAAAGCCGCTGCACATGCAGCCAGGGCCGGCAGTCCTCGTTCGCCGGCGGCGCATCCATGACGATGCAGGTCGTGCCGTCATCCAGAGTGGCGCGGAAATAGCGGCGAAAACTGGCGTCGGCCGAGGCCGGTGCGAGGCTGAAAGCGCGCCCCGGAAAGTGGGCGGCGAGCCATGTTTTGATTTGCTGCTGGCGTTCCATGTCGAAGATGCGAACGATGCCCGGAAAGGCTCAATAGCTCCGCCGCAGGGCGCTTTGCGCGGGCACGAAGTGTTAGAATCCGCGATTCTAGCATCGGCCGACAAGAGGTTCCCCGGCACGCAGCAGGCCGCGTTCGCGTCTGCATCGTTCCGTCGCCGCTGCACCCACTCACCGATACGGCATGTCTCAATCGCATCGCGGACAATTCGGCCCCGGCTCACTGCTCGCCTTGCTGGCGCTGGCTGCGGGTTCCGCCGTGGCCGAACCGCTGCCGCCTTTGCGCGTGAATCCCGCGCTGCTCGGCGCGGGTACACCGCCGGTGCCCGCCGTTGTCGAACCCGCCACCATCGCCAGGCCGGTTGCACCCGCCCCGCGCGTGGTGGAAGCGCCGCCGACAGCGCGCGTCGATCCGACCGCGGAACAGCCGCGGGCCGCAACCGCACCCGTACCCCGGCCCGCCCCCTCCCCCGGTTCACCTTCGGCGAAAGCCGCAACGCCGGCGCCGGCAAGCACCACGGCAGGTTCCGCATCGCCCGCACAACCCGCCGTACCCGCGGCCACGCCGCAGTTGACGCCGGTGGAAGCCATCCAGAAGCCGCAGGAACCGCCGCAGGTGGCGGAACGCAAGCTGCCGCCGCTCTACTCGGCCCACGTCGCGGCAGGCGAGTTGCCCGACCCCGAACTGAGGAAATCGACCGCCGTCCTGCCCTGGACCAGACAGCCCGGCGAAGCATTGCCGACCTTCGTCGCTGCCGACAGGATCGCCGGCAAGACCGATGTCGAACTCGTCGCCGAGGGCAACGTCGAATTGCGC
>CAZGQB010000513.1:0-1685 GCA_964527055.1 uncultured Sulfuritalea sp. | reverse complement strand
CGCCGGCCATCAGCACCGGATCCCGCGCGGCGGCGATCGCGGTGTTCATCAGCACCCCGTCGCAGCCGAGTTCCATGGCGATTGCCGCGTCGGATGCCGTGCCGACGCCGGCATCGACCAGCACCGGCACCTTTGCCTGGTCGATGATCAGCCGCAGGTTCCACGGGTTGAGGATGCCCATGCCGGAACCGATCAGCGACGCCAGCGGCATGATCGCGACTACGCCCAAGTCTTCCAGCATGCGCGCCTGGATCGGGTCGTCGGCGCAATACACCATGACCTGGAAACCGTCCTTGACCAGGGTGGTGGCGGCCTTCAGGGTTTCCGGCATGTTGGGGAACAGCGTGTGCGGATCGCCCAGCACTTCGAGCTTGCACAGCGCGTGGCCGTCGAGCAGTTCGCGACCGAGGCGCAGCGTGCGCACCGCATCCTCGGCCGTGTAGCAGCCGGCGGTGTTGGGCAGGATGGTGAATTGCGCCGGCGGCAGCACCTCCAGCAGCGAGGGCTGGCCCGGTTCCTGGCCGATGTTGGTGCGGCGGATGGCGACCGTGATGATCCCGGCGCCCGAGGCATCGATGGCGGCGCGGGTCTCGGCAAAGTCCTTGTACTTGCCGGTGCCGACCAGTAGGCGCGAGCGGTAGGACTTGCCGGCGATGACGAGGGGATCGTTGCTCATGGTGGGGCTTCCTGGAAAATTCAGCCGCCGCCGACGGCGACCACGATTTCGATCCGGTCACCGGCGGCGAGCAGGGTCTCGGCATGGCGGGTTTTCGCCACGATCTCGCCGTTGCGCTCGACCGCGACGCGCTCGCCGGCCAGCGCGCGCGCCTCGAGCAGGGCGGCGACGGAAAGGGGCGCCGGCAGCTGCTGCGGTTCGCCGTTGATGATGATATCCATTGCTTAACGTGAAATACAAAAATATGAGCACCCGGTGATATCCGAGCGCAGCGAGCCAATCAATAGCCTCCCCCGCGAGGGGGAGGATGGGAGGGGGTGGGTGTCATTGTGCTTGCTCCATTTTACTTCAGCAGGCGGCGCCGAATCAGTGTCAGGGCGAGCCAGAAAGCGATTGCGGCCACCGCCAGGAGCGCCGCGACATGGCCGGCGATGCCGGCCGGAATCTCGCCGAAAAGCAGCGGTCGCACCAGCGCCACCGCATGGGTCAGCGGCAGCCAGGCCGCGACAGACTGCACCAGCGGCGGCAACTGGTCGCTCGGGAAAAATACGCCGCACAGCAGCACCATGGGCGTCACGAACAGAGTGAAGTAGTACATGAAGAAGTCATAGGACGGCGCCAGCGCGGTGACGATCAGTCCCAGTGCGGCGAAGGTCAGCCCGGTCAGGAAGATCGCCGGCACGGCCCAAAGCGCAAGCGGCGAGTGAGCCAGGCCGAGCGCCCAGATCACCACCAGGATCGCGACACCCGAAAGCGTGGCTTTGGACGCGGCCCAGATCAGTTCGCCGGCCATCACGTCTTCCAGCGTTACCGGCGCGTTCATGATCGCCTCCCAGGTGCGCTGCACATGCATGCGCGAGAAGGCGGAGTAGAGCGCTTCGAAGGAAGCGGCGTTCATGGTCGAGGCGCACACCGTGCCGGCGGCGAGGAAGGCGATGTAGGACACGCCGCCCACCTGCGGCAGCAGCCCGCCGAGGCCGTAGCCGAGGCCGAACAGGTAGATCATCGG
>CAZGQB010000512.1:0-1689 GCA_964527055.1 uncultured Sulfuritalea sp. | reverse complement strand
GCCGCGCTCAACTAGATATCCCCCGGAGACATCGGCCGTGCAGCTTTTCTACACCGATGTCTTCGTTCTGCCCCTGCCGGCCGGGCATCGCTTCCCGATGGAAAAGTATTCCCGGCTGCGTCAGGCGCTGCTCGAGAGCGGCGAGTTTGCCATCGGCGACTTCCATCTGCCGCACGCCGCCAGCGACGAGGAACTGGCCCGCGCCCATGACCCCGGCTACATCCGTCAGGTCTGTTGCGGTCAACTGTCGGAAAAGGCCCAAAAAGCCATCGGCTTCCCCTGGAGCGCCGGCATGGTCGAACGCTCGCGCCGTTCCGCCGGGGCGACCATTTGCGCTTGCCGTTCTGCCCTGGAGAGCGGCAGCGTCGCCGCCAACCTCGCAGGCGGTACGCACCATGCCTTTCGCGACCGCGGCGAGGGCTTCTGCGTCTTCAACGACGCCGCCGTCGCGGCCCGCGCCATGCAGGCCGAAGGCCGCGCCGAACGGATACTGATCGTCGATTGCGACGTGCACCAGGGTAACGGCACGGCCAGCATCCTGGCCGGCGACGAGAGCATCTTCACCTTCTCCATCCACGGTGCGCGTAACTTCCCCTTCGCCAAGGAAAACAGCGACCTCGACATCGAACTACCCGACGGCTGCGGCGACGAAGCCTACCTGACCCATCTCGGCGACGGCCTCGCCACCGCCTTCGACCTCGCCCGCCCGGACCTCATCATCTATCTGGCCGGCGCCGACCCCTACCACGACGACCGCCTCGGCCGCCTCGGACTGAGCTTCGCCGGGCTGGCCGAACGCGACCGTCAGGTATTCGCGCATTCCCGGGCACATGGCATTCCGGTCGCCATCGCCATGGCCGGCGGCTACGCGCGGCAGATCGAGGATACCGTCGTCATCCACGCGACGACCATCCGGCTCGCGCGGCAGCTTTGGCGCTAGAATCGGTTCATGGATAACGCCCTCTACCGCAGTACCAGCCTGCGCCTGATCGAAGCCGCGCACAGCAGCGAGCCGTTGATGCAACGTGCCGGCACCGCCGCTGCGGCATGGGCGGCGGAACTGGCGATCCAGCGCGAACTGCCGGTGCTCGTTCTCGCCGGCCCCGGCAACAACGGTGGCGATGCCTTCGAAGCGGCGCGTCTCTTGCGCGAACGCTTCTTCGACACTTATGTCGTCTTTGCCGGCGACCCCGGCAAGCTCCCGCCCGATGCGGCAGCCACCCACCAGCGCTTCATCGCTGCCGGCGGCACGACCTGCAATGCCATTCCGGCCAACGGCCAGTGGTCGCTGATCGTCGACGGCCTCTTCGGCATCGGCCTCGCCCGCGCGCCGGCCGGCACGTACGCGGAGCTGATCGAAACCGCCAACCGCCTGGCGGAACGCGATGCCTGCCCGCTGCTGGCGCTCGACTGCCCCTCCGGGCTGAATGCCGACAGCGGTCAGGCGTTTCAGCCCTGCATTCGCGCCAGCCACACCCTCACCTTCATCGCCGCCAAGCCGGGCCTGCTGACTGCAGCGGGGCCGGACCACTGCGGCGAGATTCGTGTCGCCCGTCTCGACCTGGCCCCGGAATCCGAAGTGCCATCCGATGGCCGCCGGGTCAGCCGAACCGACTTCGCCCCGTATCTCCGCCCGCGCCGCCTCGACAGCCACAAGGGCAGCTACGGCAGCGCCGGCATCCTCGGCGG
>CAZGQB010000511.1:0-1694 GCA_964527055.1 uncultured Sulfuritalea sp. | reverse complement strand
GTCCGCCTCAAGGGTTACCGCAGCAAGCCACCGGCCGACTACGTGCCGCGCTACCTGTTGCAGATGCATCCGGAACAGAAGCACGCCGTGGTGGTCGACACCCAGAAATCGCGCCTCTACCTGTATCAAAACGACAACGGCACGCCGCGCTTCGTCGCCGACTATTACATTTCGCAGGGCAAGCTCGGTGCCGAAAAGGCGCGTGAGGGCGACAAGAAAACACCGATCGGCGTTTATCACGTCACCGCCAACCTGCCGCGCCAGAAGCTGACGGACTTCTACGGCAGCGGCGCCTTCCCGATCAACTATCCCAACGAATGGGACAAGCGCCAGGGGCGCAATGGCCACGGCATCTGGCTGCACGGCACGCCCTCCGACACTTTCTCGCGCCCGCCGAAGGCGTCCGACGGCTGCGTGGTGCTGGCCAACCAGGACCTGGATTCGCTGGCCAAGAGCCTGCAGGTCGGCCTGACCCCGGTGATCATCAGCAACAGCATCGAATGGCTGTCGCTCGACGATTGGCAGAGCGAACGCAGCTCGCTGCTGAAGAATGTCGAGGAGTGGCGGCAGGACTGGGAGAGCCGCAACGTCGACAGCTACGCGCGGCACTACTCGCACAAGTTCAATTCGGACGGCCAGGGTTACCGCGAATGGATCGAGCACAAGCGCAAGGTCAACGCCGGCAAGAGCTGGATCAAGGTCGGCACCGGCAACATCAGCATGTTCCGCAATCCCGGCAGGGAAGAATACGTCGTCGTCACCTTCGAGCAGGACTACCGCTCCAGCAACCTTTCCGGCCAGATGAAGAAGCGCCAGTACTGGATCAAGGAAGGCGGCCGCTGGAAGATTGTTTTTGAAGGTTCCGCCTGATTCCGTTTTCGTTCCGCGCCATGCTCTCCCTTACCGTCAATTCCCCGGAGGCTCCATGCACCGCCTGTTAATGCTTGCATTCGCACTTCTTTCCAGCTTCGCCGCGTTCGCCGCCAACCCCCAGCTTGAAGTCAAGACCTCGCTGGGGACCATCAGCATCGAGCTGTATGAGGACAAGGCACCGAAATCGGTGGAGAACTTTCTGCAGTATGCGAAGGACGACTTCTACAACGGTACGGTGTTCCACCGCGTGATTCCCGGTTTCATGATCCAGGGCGGCGGCTTCACCCCCGAAATGAAGCAGAAGGAAACCCGAGCCCCGATTCAGAACGAGGCCAGGAACGGGTTGAAGAACCAGACCGGCACCCTGGCCATGGCCCGCACCAGCGATCCCAACTCGGCCACCGCGCAATTCTTTATCAACGTCGTCGACAACAGTTTTCTTGATTATCCGAGACCGGATGGGGCTGGTTATGCCGTGTTCGGAAAAGTTGTTCAAGGTATGGATGTCGTGAAGAAAATCGAAATGTCACCCACAGGCACGGTCGGACCTTTTCAGGACGTGCCGAACACGCCGGTCATCATCGAATCCGTCAAACTGCTGCCGGCGAAGAAATAATTCCTACAGGACCGCAACCATGATCAAGCTCACCACCAACCACGGCGCCATCACCATCGAACTCGACGCGGAGAAGGCGCCGAGGAGCGCCGCCAACTTCCTGGCCTACGTCGAATCCGGCCACTACGACAACACGATTTTCCACCGCGTGATCGACGGCTTCATGATCCAGGGCGGCGGCTTCGCGCCGGGCATGGACCAGAAG
>CAZGQB010000510.1:0-1696 GCA_964527055.1 uncultured Sulfuritalea sp. | reverse complement strand
TGTCGACCCGGCGCGACATCCTGCCGCTGGACATCGCCGACGAGCTGGCCAAGCTGCAGGATCGCGTGCCGCCCTTCCCCTCCGAATTGGCCATCGCCGAGCTCGAAAATGCCTTCGGCAAGCCGGTAGACCAGGTCTTCGCCTCCTTCGACCGCAAGCCGGTGGCCTCGGCCTCCGTCGCGCAGGTGCATTTCGCGGTGCTGCCGGACGGCCGGGAAGTCGCCGTCAAGATCCTGCGCCCCGGCATCCAGCCGGTGATCGAGCACGACATCGCCCTGCTGCAGGTGGCCGCCAGCCTGCTGGAAACCCTCTGGGCCGACGGCCGGCGCCTGAAGCCGCGCGAGGTGGTGGCCGAGTTCGACAAGTACCTGCACTACGAACTCGACCTGATGCGCGAAGCCGCCAACTGCTCGCAACTGCGACGCAACTTCGAGGGCTCCAGCCTGCTGATCCTGCCCGAGGTGTATTGGGACTGGTGCAGCACCAGCGTGATGGTCATGCAGCGCATGCACGGCACGCCGATCTCGCGCATCGACGAACTGCGCGCGAAGGAAGTCGACATCCCGCAACTGGCGCGCGCCGGGGTGGAGATCTTCTTCACCCAGGTGTTCCGTGATGGCTTCTTCCACGCCGACATGCATCCGGGCAACATCTTCGTGTGCACCGAGGGGCCGTGCAAGGGACAGTACATCGCGCTCGATTTCGGCATCGTCGGCACCCTGTCGGACGTCGACAAAAATTACCTGGCGCAGAACTTCCTCGCCTTCTTCAAGCGCGACTACAAGCGCGTCGCCGAAGCGCACGTCGAATCCGGCTGGGCGCCGAAGGAGACCCGCATCGACGAATTCGAGGCGGCGATCCGCTCGGTCTGCGAGCCCTTCTTCGACCGCCCGCTGAAGGAAATCTCGCTGGGCCGCGTGCTGCTGCGCCTGTTCCAGACCTCGCGCCAGTTCAACGTCGAGGTGCAGCCGCAGCTGGTGCTGCTGCAGAAGACCCTGCTCAACGTCGAAGGCCTCGGGCGCGAGCTCGATCCCGAGCTCGACCTGTGGCAGACCGCGCTGCCCTACCTGGAACGCTGGATGAGCGAACAGCTCGGCTGGCTGGCCTTCGAGAACAACGTCAAGCGCGAGGCGGCGAACTGGGCGCGGCTGCTGCCGACGCTGCCGCGCCTGGTGCACCAGGCGCTGGCGGCGACCGCGACGCCGGCGCCGAATCCGGAACTGGAAAGTCTTGCCGCCGAAATGCGCGGCCTGCGCCAGCTGCTGTGGCTGGCGTTCGCGGTCGCCGCGGGCGCGCTGGCGTTCGCGGTCCTGCGCTAGAATGCCGGCGTCCGTTCGGGCCTGCCGTACCGGCTTGGCATAAACCTCACTCGTTTTCGGCTGACGGGGATTTCCGATGCTGCTCTGGTTTGTCGTGCTCTACCTGATGGTGTCGGTCGGCATCGGCCTGTTCGCCGCCACCCGCGTCCATAACGCCCGCGACTTCGCCGTCGCCGGCCGCAGCCTGCCGCTGCCGGTGGTCACCGCGACGGTGTTCGCCACCTGGTTCGGCGCCGAGGCGGTGTTCGGCGTCTCCGCCACCTTCGTCAAGGATGGCCTCGGCGGCGTGGTGGCCGACCCCTTCGGTTCCTCGATGTGCCTCATCATCGCCGGCCTGATCTTCTCGCGCTACCTGTACAAGCTCAACATCATCACGC
>CAZGQB010000509.1:0-1722 GCA_964527055.1 uncultured Sulfuritalea sp. | reverse complement strand
CTCGGGATCGTGCCCGCCGACAACAGCTTCGAGGGGCGCCACACGGTGCGCATCTACAACCTCCTCGCCCATGGCCCCCGGTACGAGGCCATCCCGGTCCACGCCGAGGTGTTGCCCGTGGTCGAAGCCGTGCTCGACGGCGGTTGTCTCGTGTCCTCGCTTTCGTCGATCGGCATCGACCCGGGCGAGACCGCCCAGCCCCTCCATGCCGATGACCAGCTCATCCCGTTGCCCAAGCCCCACCCGCCCACGGTGTGCAACACGATGTGGGCGCTCACCGACTTCACCGACGCCAACGGCGCGACCCGCGTCGTTCCCGGCTCCCACCTCGCCGACCACTCCCCCACCTACGGCGAGACCTACGACACCGTCCCCGCCGAGATGGCCAAGGGCGACGTGCTGGTGTGGCACGGCAGCCTGTGGCACGGCGGCGGCGCCAACACCACCGACCGGCGTCGGGTGGGGATCGCCATGAACTACTGCGCCGGCTACGTCCGCCAACAGGAGAACCAGCAGCTGGGGCTCCCGCCCGACCTCGTGGCCACCTTCCCGCGGCGCCTCCAGCGCCTGGTCGGCTACTCGGTCTACAACGGGTTGATCGGACACATCGACAAGCACGACCCCGTCGAGCTCCTGACCCGGGCGGGGACCGACGCCGGGGCCGACCACGCCATGGTCTGGGACGGTGCCTGAGCTCGACGACGTCCTCGTCCAGATCGACGGGTGGGAGGTACCCCACGCCGCGGTGGTCGTGTGCGGTCCGGACGGTGTCGTGGCCGCACGCGGCGAGGTCGAGCGACCCCAGCGGGTCGCGTCGGTCACCAAGGTGGCGGCGGCCATGGCGGTGTGGGTGGCCGTGGAGGAGGAGACCCTCACCCTCGACGACCCGGCCGGCCCAGAGGGCTCGACCGTCCGCCACCTGCTCGCCCACGCCTCCGGCCTGGCCTTCGACCGCCCCACCGTGCTGGCGCCGCCCGGCACCCGTCGCGTCTACTCGAACGTCGGCTTCGACCTGCTCGGTGAGCTCGTGGCCGAGCGGACCGGCTTCACCTTCGCCGACTACGTCCACGAGGCCGTCCTCGCGCCGCTGCGCATGGAGGCCAGCGCTCTGGAGGGCTCACCGGCGAAGGACCTGCGGTCGACCGCCACCGACCTCGCCCGGCTGGCCGTCGAGCTGCTCCGGCCCACGCTGGTGGCACCCGAGACCCACGCCCTCGCCACGTCCGTGGCGTTCCCGGGACTCGCCGGCGTGCTCCCGGGGGTCGGCTCGTTCGACCCGAACGATTGGGGCCTCGGCGTCGAGATCAAGGGGGCCAAACACCCGCACTGGTCGGGACGGGCGACCGCCGCGGCGACCTTCGGGCACTTCGGGGGCGCGGGGACGTTCCTGTGGGTGGACCCCACCCGTGACCTCGCCTGCGTCGGCCTCTCGGGACGGGAATTCGGGCCCTGGGCGATGGCGTCGTGGCCCCCGCTCGCCGACGCCGTCGTGGCCACCGTCGATCGTGGCCAGGAGGCTGGGCGGGGCACCTCAAGTCCACCTGGGTAGGGGCCGACAGGACGAAGATGCACACGACGCCACCGGTCCTCCCATGAGCGCCCTCGCCGAGGCCCGGGCGCGTGCCGCGCTCGCCGACGCCGGGCTCAGCTCGGACGTGCCCTTGGTCCCGCTGCGCAGCGTCACCAACGAGGTGTGGGTCGCCGGCGACCACATCGTGCGCA
>CAZGQB010000508.1:0-1726 GCA_964527055.1 uncultured Sulfuritalea sp. | reverse complement strand
CCCCGCCGACGTCGAGGGCCTCGCCGATGGCGGAGTACCGACCGGCGACCTCGATTCCGTCGGCGGAGGCGAGGTGGTCGGGCAGCAACGCGTGCTGGAGGCGCGTCGCGATGTCGTGTTCGGCGAGGCGGATGCGCGCCCCGGCCATGAGCAGGCCGGCCAGCTCGGCCAGCCGCTCGAGGAACTCGAGGTCCTGATCGTCGAACGGGTCGCGCTCGGGTCGGCTCCGCGCCGCGAGGATCACGCCCCGACGGTCCTTGCCGAGGTCGAGGCCGACGGTCAGGTAGGAGTGCGGATCGAGGCGGTCCAGAAGCTCGCGAGTGGCGTCGTCGAGGGGAAGGCGGTCGCGGACGGGCTTGGGGGTGGCCTCGACCCGGTGCTCTCCCACGAGGGCACGCGCGACGGAGCGGGGATCGGTGGCGTCGAGTCGGTACCGGGAGCGGAGCTCGACCAGCGCGGGAAGGAGCGCGGGGTCGCGGTGGGCGGCCGCGATCAGGGGCTCGTCGTCGGACGGAGCCTCGACCGTCGCGAAGTCTGCGAACCCGGACACGAGCAGGTCAGTCAGCGCGCGCGCCTGGTCCTGCTCGTCGTGGGCGGACTCCATGCGGGAGACGATGTCCGCGGTCAGCTCCGCCAGCTCTCGGGCCCGCCGCTCGGCCGCCTCTCGCGTCATGTCGGCGCTGATGTCCTCGATCACCGCGAGGCCGTACCGGGGCGCACCGGCGTCGTCGCGCACCATCGAGCCGGTCAGCCTGACCCACACCGCGGAGCCGTCACCCCGGAGGAAGCGCTTCCGGTACGAGACCCTGTGCACCTCGCCGTGGCGCAGGCGCCGACTCTCCTCGAAGTCGACGTCGAGGTCATCGGCGTGGGTGATGTCGGGGAAGCGCACACCTTCGACAGCCTCGGCGGGACGGCGGAGGATCGCGGCGAATGCGGGGTTGACGCGGATGAATCGCCCCTCGAGGTCGAGGTGCGCGACCCCCACTGGTGCGTGCTCGAACATCGCCGCGAACTGCTCGTCGCGTTGGTGGCGCAACTCCTCGAGATGGCGTCGTTCGGTGACGTCGGTGACGAGGGCGAGCAGGTGGTCCCTCCCGCCGTCGGGCCCGTCGGTCAGGACGCTCACGTACTTGTGCACCCAGACGGACGACCCGTCCGGCCGGAGATAGCGGTTCTCGATCTCGATGAAGGGGATCTCGCCGGCTTGGAGGCGGGAGAGGGCAGCCACGTTCTCCGCCCGGTCGTCGGGATGCACCAGGTCGGCGAAGTCCACCGACCTCAGCTCCTCCTCGGCGTAGCCGACGAGGCGGCTGTAGGCGGCGTTGCACTGCTGGAGGCGACCGTCCCAGTCGGTGATGGCGATCCCGGTGGGGGCGTGCTCGAAGACCTTCTCGAACCATGCCGCGGTCGGGCTCACCGGCCCGACGGTGGCGGGGGAGTCGACCGCCGGGTCTGGTCCCTGAGCACGTCGGTGATGCTACGGCGGCGGCGCAGTCGGTTTCGTGACCCGCCGTGGGTGGCAGCCGTCTGGTCGGGCGGATCGGGTGCGAGTCACTTGTCGGTCGACGCCGCGGTCGCCCATGGGTCGCTGGTGCGCGCTGCGGTCCGGTGCTCGAGTGGACCTGCCGCTGCAGAACGACGACTGGCCCGAGCCGTGGGCTCGGGCCAGTGGGGTGGAGCTGGAGGGAATCGAACCCTCGTCCGCAAAGCGGTGAGCGCTCGT
>CAZGQB010000507.1:0-1728 GCA_964527055.1 uncultured Sulfuritalea sp. | reverse complement strand
GTTCAGTTGATGTGAAGCGTTCCAGGAGTGCGCGCAGGTTGGCATAACCGCCCCACAAGCCATGCATGCCATGTTCGCTGGCAAATGACCAGGTGCGTCCTTCATAGGTGAAGGTGTCCGGGTCTCCGCCAGCCAGCCTGCCGCCCGGCCACAAGCGGTCAGCATCCAGCAGCAGTGGCGCAACACCACGCGCGGCCAGGTGAGCAGCAGCCGACAACCCGGCCAGCCCACCCCCAATAATAACGACTGGAAACGTGTTGGATTCAGTGGTATTAATCATATGTTCAGTTTACCCTGATGACGGCAGGGAAGTCAGGGTTTACTAAGGACAAAAGCAAAAAAACACGGTTTTAAAAGTATTTGCAAAATATTACTTAGGTGATTAATATTTGTTTCCCTATTATTCGCGAAAAATTCACATAATCCATCACTTTGAGACCTTCAATATTGTAAAGATTCATTTACAATAATGTTTAGTTACGCGATTGTTAAGTGTCGGAGAGGGGGTGCAATGGAAACCGAAGAAGCCGCCATCGAGCGTGAAACGAAACAAATACTACGGCAAATACAAACTCACCTCAGTGCGACACATGTCGCACACGGAGCAACCCGAAAATCAGCTGGTATGGTGGATGTTCTGTATCATCCAACCAGCACGATTTCGACGCTGAATTACGTCACCCCACGCCGCAACACAGCATATGTTCCCCGTTCCGCCGTTGAAAGTGGTCTGGCAGTTCTGGCAGAACTCGACCGTACCGGACGGGTTATTTATGTTGACGGGTTATATCCTCCGCAGTTTGCCAAGTCTCTGCGTGAACTGGGTATGCAGGTGGAAAAAGAAACACCCATCATGGTCTACAAGCCAGGTGGCATTCGTGGATACTGGCAGCCGCCACCGCTGGTGGAACGCCCGCTCCCGGATGGCATTTCCGTCAAACGCGTCAGTGATCAGGAAGGTCTGGGTCACTGGTGGTATGTGTGGCGCAACGGACATTACGATGTGCTGACACTGGGTGTCGAGCCTTTGTTCATCGGCAAAGATATGGAAGCTGCATGGTCAGGACGTCAAATGGATTACGTCATGTACCGCGCGGGTTTCCCAGCGGGTGTCGTCCGCGTCAGCCTGCATGACAACACAGCACACATTCTGGCGATGGCACTGCTCAAAGAAATTCGCAGTCCAGCCATGATACAAATATTGCAGATGGCGGCGGTCAAAGGCGCGCTGGAAAAAGGTGCTCGACTGGTTTTCGCCCCCGGTGAGCAGGAAGCCGAACGGCGCATGGCGCGTGAGTTGGGCTTTATGGACTTTGGCAGCATAATATGCTATTCTGCTGCTGAAGAAGCGGCCCGAGGAAATCATGCCCACAGCATGGAATTGTCTGTATTTGCCTTTAGCTGATGCCAACCCGGTTATCAGTGCGCTGCAAGAATCCCTGACAAAACTGGGCTATACGCTCTACAATCCTTTCGGCATTATGCCGGGCAAATCCTATGCCCGGTCGGTGCGTCTTTTCGTTGCACCCGCAGCCGCAGCCTGGGTTAAAGTTATCGGCGAACTTGACGAGCCGCTTTTATCCCAAATATCCCAAATTGCTCCGTGCCTTTATACCACACTTGAGGGAAAGCTATCGAACATCCGTATTTATTTATCGGGGCAGCAATCCGAACCTGAAATTGCATTTGTGACACACCTCAAAGCGGGGTTCACCGCAGGCGATTTGA
>CAZGQB010000506.1:0-1732 GCA_964527055.1 uncultured Sulfuritalea sp. | reverse complement strand
GCGTCGGCGACGGCACGGACCAGGTGCAGACATCCCTGAGCGCCAATGCCGGCAATGTGCTCAAGCTCTCCGGCCCTTCGTCAAGCTCAGGACAGGCTTTGACGGCCGACGATCTCGCACTCGGCCTTGGGCCGCAAGGCGAACTCCGGCTCCAGGTGGGCAGCGACGCCGCCGATGCAATGCTGTTCTCGACCTTCGATCCGGCCAATGTGATGGATTGGAAGGCCTTCGACCATATTGAATTTGACGACGGCAGCACGCTCAGCTACGACGCCCTGATGGCCATGGGCTTTGACATTGTGGGTACCGATCAGGCCGATACCCTCGACGGCACCAACGTCGACGACCGCGTCACCGGCAACGCCGGGGATGACCTGCTGATCGGCGGCGCGGGCAACGACAGCTATCGCTTCGACGCCGGTTTCGGGCGTGACACGATCATCGATGCGCAAGGCACCAATGCGGTCGAATTCGGCGCGGCGGTGTCGCATTCCGCACTGGCCGTAGCGCAAAGCCTCGGCGACGACGGCGTGCTCTACCTCGATCTGGATTTTGGGAATGGGGACCGGCTGTCGATCCGGAACGGCGAACTGGACAAGGTGCAGTCTTTCCGCTTTGCCGATGGCACCACGCTGACCACCGCCGACCTGCTGGCCACGTTGCCCAGCGTGAATCTGATCGGCGAAGACGGCGCCGATGTGCTCCGGGGCCACGCGGGCGGCGATTTGCTGAGCGGACAAGCCGGCGACGACACGCTGGAGGGCGGCGCCGGCAACGACGTGCTCTACGGCGGCCAGGGCGCGGATGTGCTGCAAGGCGGCGCGGGCCGTGACTGGCTGGCGGGCGAAGCCGGGGACGACACGCTAGCCGGCGGTGCGGGCGTCGACACCTACCTGTTCGGGCCCGGATCGGGCCAGGACCGGGTGATCGAAGCGAGCGGCGAGCAGTCCGTGCTGCAGCTGGGCGCGGGCGTCACCGCGCGGAGCCTGCATACCGCACGCCGCGGCGACGACCTGGTGCTGACGCTGGACAACGGCGCCGACGCACTGTCCATCGCCGGGTATTACGCCGATGCCGCTGCCGGAACCAACTGGCAGGTCGCCACGGCGGACGGCGCACCTGTCGCCATGGCGGACTTCATCATCGCAGCCGGGCAGATATCGCAGTCGGTGGCGGACGTATACGCCGAGTATCGCGATTCGGTCCAGGGCGCCCTGGCTACCTACCTGCACGGGCAGGGCTATCGAATGGCGGCGGATGGGTCGGGCAGCTATAGCGCCTCTTCAGTATCCCAACTTGTCGAGGGTACGACGATTTTCTCGTCGCAGGCGACGCTGGATTTTGCCTTCGAGGTGCAAACGGGGGATGGCGAGGATATGCGAGAAAGTCGGCGCTGGCGGTACGGCGAGCGAGCGGCTAACGATACGGCATGGAGGAGGACGGCATGAAAACTGGAACCTACCGCTATTGGTTGGCGATGATTGGCACGTCGTATTGCATTGGCACTGCACAGGCTACCGACAAGCCGGATTACGGCTTCAAGGGTGAATACATCCTGCAGCGTGCGGTGTATGGCGACGAAGTCTGCAAACGCTTCAAGGACAACCTGAACCGCTTTCGCAAACTCGACTTCGACACCTGCCATCCGCGCTTGTCGGATAAGTTCCCCGAGTTCAGCCGGCCTTATCAGTGGCAGGAAATTCCGTTCGATCTGTCGCTCGCGGAAAAAGCG
>CAZGQB010000505.1:0-1734 GCA_964527055.1 uncultured Sulfuritalea sp. | reverse complement strand
CCGACCCCTACCGGGTCTGGCTGTCGGAAATCATGCTGCAGCAGACGCAGGTGGCGACGGTGATCCCCTATTACGCGCGCTTCCTGGCACGCTTCGGCACGCTTGCCGACCTCGCCGCCGCGCCGGTGACGGAAGTCATGGCACTGTGGAGCGGGCTCGGCTACTACGCGCGCGCGCGCAACCTGCATGCCTGCGCGCAGGCCGTGATGCGCGAGCACGGCGGCAGGTTCCCGCGCAGCCCCGAAGCGATCGCGCAACTGCCCGGCATCGGCCGCTCGACGGCCAACTCCATCGCCACCCTCTGCTTCGGCGCCCATGCGCCGATCATGGACGGCAACGTCAAGCGCGTGCTGTGCCGCGCCTTCGGCATCGAAGGCTTCCCCGGCGCCGGCGCGGTCGAAAAACGCCTGTGGACGCTGGCCGCGGAACTGATGCCGGCGCGCCACGGCGCGACCTACAACCAGGCGCAGATGGATCTGGGCGCCACGGTCTGCACGCGCAGCAAGCCGCGCTGCGAAAACTGCCCCCTGGCCGACATCTGCGTCGCCCGTGCCACGCAACGCGTTGCCGACCTGCCCGAACCGAAGCCGCGCCGCGCGCTTCCGCAACGTGAAGCGACGCTGCTGGTTCTGCTTCACGAAAACCGCGTCCTGCTCGAAACCCGGCCGCCGGCCGGCATCTGGGGCGGCCTGCTGTCGCTGCCGGAACTGCCGGAGGGCGCCGATGCGCGGGAATGGGTGGCGCAGCACTTCGCCTGCCGCGTCGTCGCCGTCCCGCCGGCGCCGACTTCTTTCGTGCACGCCTTCAGCCACTTTCGCCTGCGCATCGTCCCGCTGCCGCTGCGCGTGACGCCCGGCCCCGCGGCGATGGAGCCGGGCCTGCAATGGCTGGCCCCGGACGGCGTGGCCGACGCCGCGCTGCCGGCACCGGTGCGACGCATCCTTGAAGAGGTTCAAGCTTCGGGAAGCAAACCCTTGCCTTCCAGGAAGCGATAGATGATTTCAAGCCGGTCGACGCTGTCGTCGAGTTCCAGCAGCTTCTGCCTTGCCAGCGCGGGGATCGGCAGCACTTCTGCATAGCGCATGCCCAGCCAGCCCGCGTCGAAAAAGCGGTGCGGCGCGGCGGGCGCATTCGGCGCGCCGGCCTCCATGTCCTCGACGATGGCGCGCAAGAGCGGCACCAGCCGGGCATAGGTGCCCGGCACCGGCAGCACCGCCGGCGCGGCGATGAGTTCGATTTCACCCTTCTGCAGGCCGGAATCCTCGACCCAGTGGCGCAGCAAACGAAAGCGCTCGCCGCCCTGGGCGATGATCTCGAGCACGCCCAGCTGCTGCATGTCCCAGTCGGCGATGTGTGCCAGCGTGCCGACACGGTGCGGTGCGGCGGGCTTCTTGCCGGCGCTGGCCACCTCTTCCCCTTCGGCGATCAGGCAGATGCCGAAGGAGGTCGATTCCTTGAGGCACAGCTTGGCCATGTCCATGTAGCGCTGCTCGAAAATCCGCAGCGGCAGCCGCCCGCCGGGGAATAGCACCGACTGCAGCGGAAACAGGGGAATGATCATGGGGCAGGATTCTCCGCTGGCGCAGCTACAACGGGTATGGCCAGCAAGCGCGCCGCGACCAGGCCGTTGAGGGTGCCGAACAGCAGCGCGGCCGTGGCGAACAGCGGCAGCAGGTAGTACACGCCGTCGTGCGGCACCAGCCAGGCGCGGGCCAGGGCGATCTGGCCGCCGAT
>CAZGQB010000504.1:0-1739 GCA_964527055.1 uncultured Sulfuritalea sp. | reverse complement strand
TCACCTCGCCGAGGATGCGCACGCCGAGGCCGGGGCCGGGGAAGGGATGGCGATACACCATCTCGTGCGGCAGGCCCAGCGCCACGCCGAATTCGCGGACTTCGTCCTTGAACAGTTCGCGCAGGGGTTCCAGCAGCTTGAGGTTCAGCGTTTCGGGCAGGCCGCCAACGTTGTGGTGGCTCTTGATCGCGTGCGCCTTCTTGGTCTTGCCGCCGGCCGATTCGATCACGTCGGGATAGATGGTGCCCTGCGCCAGCCAGCGGGCGTTGGGCAGTTTTTGCGCCTCGGCCTGGAACACTTCGACGAACTCGCGGCCGATGATCTTGCGCTTTTGCTCGGGGTCGTTGATGCCTTTCAGGTGGCCCATGAACTGGCCAACCGCATCGACGTGTATCACCTTGACGCCCAGGTTTCTGGCGAAGGTATCCATCACCTGCACGCCCTCGTTGAGGCGCAGCAGGCCGTTGTCGACGAAGACGCAGGTGAGCTGGTCGCCGATCGCACGATGCAGCAGCGCCGCGACCACCGAGGAATCGACCCCGCCGGAAAGGCCGAGGATCACCTCCTCCTTGCCCACCTGCGCGCGGATCTTGGCGATTGCTTCCTCGACGTAATTGGGCATGTTCCAGTCGCCGCGGCAGCCGCAGATGTCGCGCACGAAACGGGCATAGATCTCGCGGCCCTTGAGGGTGTGGGTGACCTCGGGGTGGAACTGCACGGCGTAGAAACCGCGCGCCTCGTCCGCCATGGCGGCGATCGGCGTCGATTCGTTGCTGCCGATGAGCTTGAAGCCGGGCGGCAGTTCGGTCACCTTGTCGCCGTGGCTCATCCAGACTTCGAGCAGGCCGTGGCCCTCGTCATTGGTCCGGTCCTGGACGCCGTCGAACAGTCTCGAATGGCCGCGCGCGCGCATCTCGGCATAGCCGAATTCGCGCTTGTGGCTGCTTTCGACCTTGCCGCCGAGTTGCGCCGCCATGGTCTGCATGCCGTAGCAGACGCCCAGCACCGGTACGCCGAGCTTGAACACGATGTCGGGGGCCTTCCATTCCGCGGCTTCATAGACCGAGTTCGGCCCACCGGAAAGGATGATCCCCTGCGGCTTGAACTCGCGGATGAAGTCCTCGCTGACGTCGAAGGGATGCAGTTCGCAATACACCTGCTGTTCGCGCACGCGGCGGGCGATGAGTTGCGCGACCTGGGAACCGAAATCCAGGATCAGAATCTTCTGATGGGACATGTGCTTTATTCCGTCTACGACCCTGGCGGGCGCTGTGTGCAAATTCGGAACAGGGGAAACCCAGGTTTCCCCCGTACCCCCTTCCTACTCGATGAATCCAGTCAATCGATGTGGTAGTTCGGTGCTTCCTTGGTGATCTGCACATCGTGCACATGCGACTCGCGGATGCCGGCCGAGGTGATTTCGACGAACTCGGCTTTCGCCCGCATCTCGTCGATCGTGGCGCAGCCGACATAGCCCATCGAGGAACGCAAGCCGCCCATCAGCTGGTGGATCACCGCGACCACCGGCCCCTTGTAGGGCACGCGACCTTCGATGCCTTCCGGCACCAGCTTTTCGACGTTGGCGTCGGAATCCTGGAAATAGCGGTCGGCGGCGCCGTCCTTCATCGCGCCGAGGCTGCCCATGCCGCGGTAGGCCTTGTAGGAGCGCCCCTGGTAAAGCACGGTTTCGCCGGGCGCTTCTTCGGTGCCGGCGAACAGCCCACCCAGCATCACCGAAC
>CAZGQB010000503.1:0-1740 GCA_964527055.1 uncultured Sulfuritalea sp. | reverse complement strand
ATGCGGCGGCCTGTTCGGCTTCGATCTTCGCCGCAATCATCTCGCGCAGTTGTCGCTTGAGTATCTTGCCCACCGGGCTCAGGGGAAACTCCTTGACCACTTCCAGCCGCTCCGGCAGCTTGAAGCTGGCGATCTTCTGCGCGCGCAGGAAGGCGATCAGTTCCTCGAAGCCCAGGGTCTCGCCATCCCTGGCGATGACGAAGGCGCAGGCCTTTTCGCCGAACACCGGATCGGGCATCGCGACAAGCGTCACGGCCTTGACCTTGGGATGGCCGAAGATCAGGTTCTCGACCTCCTCGCAACTGATCTTCTCGCCGCCGCGATTGATCAGGTCCTTGCGCCGGCCCTCGGTGAACACGTGGCGACCGACTTTCCGCACGATGTCGCCCATGCGGTAGAAGCCGTCGGAGGTGAAGGCCTCGGCCTGCTTTTCCGGTGCGTTGTAGTAGCCCTGGATGGTATAGGGCCCGCGCGTCACCAGTTCGCCGGGCTCGCCATCGGGCACCTCCTTGCCGTCGTCGTCCACCACCTTGATCTCGTCGTCCTCGCACACCGGCACGCCGGAGCTGGTGAGCAGCATGTCGTCGGGCGCGTCGAGCGGTACCATGTTGATCAGGCCCTCCGCCGTGCCGTAGATTTCCTGCGGCAGGCAGCCGAAGCGCTCGCGCATCCGCCCGCGCAGCTCGGGCGCCAGGCGCGCGCCGCCGTTCTGGATCACCTTCAGCGATGACAAATCGTAGTTATCGGGAACCGGAGAATTCAGCCAGTTGGAGATCAGCGGCACCACGGCGGCGACCACGCTGACCTTCTCGCGCTGCACCAGCGCGAACACCTCGGCCGCGTCGCCCGAGGGCGCCAGCACCACTGTGCCGCCGTAGTAGAAGCAGCCGAGCATGCCGGGCGACGCCAGGTTGTAGTTGTGCCCCAGCGGCAGGATGGCCATGAACACCGTAGCCTCGTCGAAGCCACCGGCACGGCCGCACAGGCGGGCATTCAGCACGTAATCCTCGTGGGTGCGCGGGATCAGTTTCGACAGCGAGGTCGTGCCGCCGGAAAGCAGCATGAGGGTGACCTCCCCCGGATCGGGCTCGTGGCCGGCCAACCTCGCCGCGACGGCGGCCTCCGACAGCGGCGCGGCGATCATCGCGCGCAGGTCGATCTGTCCCGCGCCCGGCTCCCCGGCGACGAAGACATGGCGCAGGGCCGGCGCGTCCACGCCGACTTCGCGCGCCATTTCGCGGTAGTCAAAGCTGCCGATGCGGTCGGGGATGACGTAAGCCGTGGCGCCGGAGGCCGTGAGGAAGTGGCGGACCTCGCTGTGGCGATGGGCGCGCAATGCCATCACCGGGATCGCGCCGATGCGCGCCAGGGCGAAGTAGGCGAAGACGAATTCGGGGCCGTTGGGAAGTTGCAGCACCACGCGGTCCCGCGCCCTGACGCCGGCATCGAGGAAGCCGCAGGCCAGGCGCCGCGAACCGGCGACCAGGTCGGCGTAACTCAGGCGCAGATCGCCGCTGACCAGCGCCGTCTTGTCCGGAAGCCGCGCGGCAGTACGCTCCAGCAGTTGCGCAATCGTGATGCCTTGCCACCAGCCTTGGCGGCGGTAGCGTGCCGCCACGTCGGCGGGCCAGGGTACGCAGCCTTCGAGCATGTTTGCCTCCTCGTCTTGGCCGGGTCATCCCGGTCTGTGATGGGCTGAATCTAGGCAAGATTCCGCATTGCGCATAGTGAATGACATGA
>CAZGQB010000502.1:0-1748 GCA_964527055.1 uncultured Sulfuritalea sp. | reverse complement strand
AGCACGATGGCGGCGCTCTTCAGCTTGTCCTTGAGTTTGTCCATGGACTCGCGCAGGGCCGTCGCGTCGGCGCCCTCCAGGGTCGTGGCCAGTACCTTGACGCCCTTGACCTCGATCGCCTTGCCCACCAGATCGTCGCCCTGTGCCGAAGCCAGCTTGCCCTTGAGCCCGGACAGTTCGCGCTCGAGGCGCTTGACCTGGTCGAGCAGTGCGTTCACCCGCGCCGGCGCTTCGGTGCGCACCACCTTGAGCGTGCCGGCGATGCCGCCCAGCGTCTGTTCCATGCCCTGCACATAGGCCAGCGCATTGTCGCCGGTGAGCGCCTCGACGCGGCGCACGCCGGCGGCCACGCCGCCCTCGGCGACGATGGTGAAGAAGCCGATATCGCCGGTACGGGCGACGTGGGTGCCGCCGCAAAGCTCCTTCGAGGATCCGATCGAGAGCACCCGCACCTCGTCGCCGTATTTCTCGCCGAACAGCATCACCGCGCCGCTCTTCTGCGCCTCGGCCAGCGGCATCACGTTGGCTTCGGTCGCGGCGTTGGCGAGGATCTCGGCATTGACCAGGGTCTCGACCCGGCGGATTTCCGCGTCGGTCATCGGCTGCTGATGGACGAAGTCGAAACGGGTCTTCTCCGGATCGACCTGCGAGCCTTTCTGCTGTACGTGGTCGCCCAGCACTTCGCGCAGCGCCTTGTGCATCAGGTGGGTCGCCGAGTGGTTGCGCATGGTGCGGGCGCGCGCCTGGAGGTCGACCTTCGCCGTCACGCCATTGCCGACTTTCAGGCTGCCGGTCCTGACCACGCCGTGGTGGCCGAAGACGCTGGCCTGGATCTTCTGCGTGTCCTCGACGGCGAAGATGCCATGCACCGACTGCAGCACGCCGCGGTCGCCGCACTGGCCGCCGGATTCGGCATAGAACGGTGTGTCGTCGAGCACGACGACGCCGAGCTCGCCTTCGGCAAGCTCATTCACCGGCGCGCCGTCCTTGTACAGCGCCAGCACATTGCCTTTGGTTTCGAGCATCGCGTAGCCGTGGAAGGCGGTGGCCGGGCCGTCGTATTCGAGCGCCGCCGCCATCCTGAACTTGCCCGCCGCACGCGCCTGTTCCCGCTGGCGCGCCATTGCGGCGTTGAAGGCGACGACATCGACGCTGACGCCACGCTCGCGGCAGATGTCGGCGGTAAGGTCGAGCGGAAAGCCGTAGGTGTCATGCAGCTTGAAGGCCGTGTCGCCGTTGAACAGCTTGTTGTCGTTGCGCGCCATCTCGGCCAGGTCGGTCTCGAGGATCGCCATGCCGTGCTCGATGGTGGCGAAGAAGCGCTCTTCCTCCTGCTTCAGCGTGTCCATCACCTTGGCCTGCCCCTTGGCGAGTTCCGGATAGGCGACACCCATCTCGGCGACGAGGTCGGGCACCATGCGGTGGAAGAAGGGTGCGCGCACGCCGAGCTTCCAGCCGTGGCGGATTGCGCGACGGATGATGCGGCGGAGGACGAAGCCGCGGCCCTCGTTGCCGGGGATGACGCCGTCGGCGAGGAGGAAGCTGCAGGCGCGGATGTGGTCGGCCAGCACGCGCAGGCTGGGGAACAGCAGGTCGTGGGTGCCGGTCTCGCGCGCCGCCGCCCTGACCAGCGATTGCATCAGGTCGATTTCGTAGTTGCTGTGCACGTGCTGCAATACCGCCGCGATGCGCTCGAGGCCCATCCCGGTATCGACCGAGGGCTTGGGCAGCGGATGCATGACGCCGTG
>CAZGQB010000501.1:0-1749 GCA_964527055.1 uncultured Sulfuritalea sp. | reverse complement strand
CCCAGCGCCAGCGTCGCCAGCGCCGAACCGAGCAGGGTCGCCGTGCTCAGCACGCCGACTTCCCAGACGCCGTGACCGAGCGCCAGCAGGTAGGCCGGCAGCAGCACCGCGAGGCAGCCATCGACCCCGGCGCGCAGGCCGCGCCCGAGCAGCAGCAGGCGCAACTCGCGTCGGGCGGCGCTCATTTCATGCCGAGAACGCGCCCGATCTGCTTCAACGGGGTGTCGGCGCACCAGGCGTAAAGCGCGTCGTAGATGACCATGCCATGCTTCAGCATCTCGTGGTCGTCGGCGAAATTGAGCGAGAGACCTTTCGATATCGCCAGCAGGCCGTGGGATTCCTTCGCCAGTTGCGGCGCGCCGCAGTCGGCAGCGCGCACGATCAACGCCAGCTTGTCGAGCGGCGCATCCTTTATCCGATACCTGGCGATGAAGGCATCGAAGCTGCACAGCTCGCCATGGTGGCCGAGTTCGACGCCCGGCACGTCATAGGGAATCGCGCCGGTTTCGGCGGCAATCCTCATGACATCGCCGCCCGGCACGTAGAGGAACTCGGGGCTTTCGTCGACTAAGCGCGCCACCAGCCATGGGCAGGCGATGCGGTCGATCTTCGGGCGTTCGCGGGTGATCCATTTCATCGCCGCTTACCTCACGAACGACAGGCCAAGACCCAGCAACGCACAGATGCCGATCACCTTCATGATGTCTTGCTTGTACTTCCACAGCGCGACGAAGGCGGCGGCGGCGACCAGCACGGCGACGCCTTCGAAGGGGCCGCCGAAGGGCGCGGCGGCGGTGGCCTGCGGCCAGAAGGTATGCCAGGCGAAGAAGGCGGCGAGGTTCACGATGACGCCGACCACGGCGGCGGTGATGCCGGTCAGCGGCGCGGTGAATTTGATGTCGTCGCGCGAGGCCTCGACCAGCGGCCCGCCGGCGACGATGAACAGGAAGCTGGGGAGGAAGGTGAAGAAAGTTGCCACCGCGGCACCCGCCAGGCCCGAGGCGATGGCGCCGCCGGCCACCGACTTGGCGACGCCGCCGAGGTAGCCGACCCAGGTGACGATCATGATCAGCGGCCCTGGCGTGGTTTCGCCGAGCGCCAGGCCGTCCATCATCTGCGGGCCGGTGAGCCACGCGTATTGTTCGACGCCGCCCTGATACACATAGGGCAGCACGGCATAGGCGCCGCCGATGGTGAGGAAGGCCGCCTTGGTGAAGAACTCGCCCATATTGTAGAGGTCGGCATTGCCGCGCAGCGCCAGCAGCGTTGCCGCACCGAGGGCGACGAAGGCGAAGGTGGTCAGGACGAGCCTGGCCCAGGAGAACTTCGCGTGTGGCGGCGGCGGCGTGTCGTCGTCGATCAGGGCCGGGCCGTAGCCCTTGTTGCCGCCGCCGTGGCCGCCGCCGCCGGAAAACTTCCCCGGCAGCAGCTTGCCGCCGATCGCGCCGAGGATGCCCGCCGCCAGCACGATCCAGGGAAAGCCGATGTCGAAGAAGAAAATGCCGACGAAAGCGGCGGCGGAGATCGTCAGGAGCACGCCGTTCCTGATCGCGCGCGAGCCGATGCGCCAGGCGGCGAACAGCACCACGGCCACCACCGCCGGCTTGATGCCGTAGAACACGCCCTGCACCAGCGGCAGGTCGCCGAAGGCCAGGTACAGCCCGGCCAATAGCGATAGCAGGAAGAAGGCCGGCAGGAAGAAGAGCAGGCCGCCCAGCAGGCCGCCGCGCAGGCCGTGCAGCAGCCAGC
>CAZGQB010000500.1:0-1750 GCA_964527055.1 uncultured Sulfuritalea sp. | reverse complement strand
TATGGCGGACGGTTGGAGGCATGCATCGCGATGGTTGTACCTAATTGATTTATTGCGCAATCAATTCACAGAAATCGGCATACTACTAGGCATCCTGGGTCTTTCCAGACTCTCCCGATGGTATCCTCCAGTGGGTATAGTGACTTTAGTTGCGTTTGCTTCATATGTCCTCTTCGGATTGGTGTACTTTGGAAAAGACAGCACAACTCTGCTGCTGCCAATGTTCATGATACTGGTGGTCTGGATGACGTACGCTATATTTGCATTGGGTCAGTGGATACAGAAGACGATGCCCCCAAATGTGGCAACGAAGTGGTTAGCAACAGCAGTTTTCATGCTTGTACCTCTTCTACTCTTCATTCGTATTGCCGGACTATATAGCGTATGACAAAAAAATGGGTATAGTTAATGATTGATTGCATTGCTATCAATTTAAGTATTTTGGCCCTTTGTGGTAGTTAGTGACATACATGCAAGAACAAACGGTAGGCATAAAAGGCATTAAGGATGGGTTGTTAGTCTCTTTAAGTGCAAGTGAAGATTGGCAATCCATAACATCTGACCTTGCTGCTCGCATCGACCAGCAGAGTGCGTTTTTTGCGGGCGCGCGTATTACGGTGGACGTAGGTGAACGACCCGTTCCTAAACATGATCTCAGTTCTTTAAAAGCCCTGCTTGAGCGGCGTGGGTTAAACCTGTGGGCAATGTTGAGTACCAGTGCAACAACTATAGATGCGGCCCAGGCACTCGACATCAAGACAAGCACACCTGTTCCAATACCGGGCCGCGAAGATGCGGAAGAATCAGAATTTGATCCAGAGGAAGATGGCACGTTAGGTGTCATGATCAAACGAACATTACGTTCTGGTCGTACAGTCAACAGCGCAGGACATGTTGTGGTTCTCGGAGATGTGAACCCCGGTGCAGAGATTATCGCAGCGGGCGACATTATCGTATGGGGCCGGTTACGAGGTATTGTCCACGCAGGAGCAGAAGGCGATGAAGAAGCTGTCGTGTGTGCGCTTGATATGAATCCTATGCAACTACGGATTGCGCGCTATATCACCACATCGCCGGCGGAAAAACGTCGACAACCTAAACCGGAACTGGCCTCCGTGCGTAAAGGACAGATAGTCGTAGAACCATGGACATATTGAAAGGAACTTGAATTTTTATGGGGGCAAAAGTCGTAACAGTCACTTCTGGCAAGGGTGGCGTGGGAAAGACTACAACCACTGCCAATCTAGGCATTGCGCTCGCAAGAATGGGCAAGAAAGTCGTAGTGATCGATGCTGATATTGGGTTGCGCAACCTGGATATTGTGATGGGTCTGGAAAACCGTATCGTGTATGACATGGTGGATGTCATCGAAGGGCGCTGCCAATTACGGCAAGCGATGATCAAGCACAAGCAGTTTCCGGATCTGTTCCTGATTCCTGCGGCTCAGACTCGTGACAAAACAGCAGTGAGTCCTACAGACATGATACAGACCGCAGACAAACTACGTCCAGAATTTGACTTCATTATCATTGACTCTCCAGCTGGTATTGAGCGGGGCTTCCGCAATGCGATTGCACCAGCAGACGAAGTGTTAATCGTCACAAATCCGGAAGTCTCGGCTGTCCGTGACGCTGACCGTATCATCGGTCTGCTCGAAGCAAACAACAAGGGACCAGGTAAGCTTATTCTAAACCGTGTGAAAGCAGATATGGTGAAAAAGGGCGAAATGATGTCGCCTGATGATGTCACC
>CAZGQB010000499.1:0-1765 GCA_964527055.1 uncultured Sulfuritalea sp. | reverse complement strand
TATTGCTCAGGTAGGCTTCTATTAATTCAGTATTGTCAAAGGGATTCATGGTAGGATATATTTTTTGTTGAGTGGCTAAAAAAGTGGTTCAAAGTTGGTTAGTTCGTCAAAAATGCCTGCTTCGGTCATTCGTTTTCTAATTGATTCTAAGCATCTTGCTTTTCTTTGTCGTGCTGTGGCACTGTTAATTTGTAGAGCAAGGGCTATTTCATCAGAGCTTTTATTTTCCCAATAAGCTAATTTAAAAATCGTGCGGCAATCTTCTTTCAAATAATTCAAACAGGTATCAAATGTTTTTTTTCGTAGGGTACTGTTGCGAATATCAATTTCGGTAAGGTTTTCGGTGGGTTGGTCTTTGGTAATGAGTTGTTCCCAAAAATTGGCACTGTCGTCTTTGTTTAAATCGGTTTCGGTTTTTAATTCAATAGAGCGTTCTCTTTTTTTGTTAAAAATGTTCATGCCTATATTGTAAACATACCCAATCCAGTTGCCGGATAGGGTAAAATCCGGTTTTTGGCAATTGTTGTAAAAAGCCTCCCAAGCCATCCAACACACTTCATCTGCCACGTCTGTGTTTACTCTTCTCTTTTGAAGTGTTTGTTTGAGGTTAGGAAAAACGGCCTTTTGCACCTGAATGATGGCATCCACATTTCCTTCTCTAATCTGTTCGATGAGTTCCTGACTATTCATTACTACCCGTTTTCTTGTTAGTGTTACACAAAAGTAGCGAATAAATATATTTTCAAAGCCACGTAGCGTATTTCAAAAACGCAAAGTCGGGATATAAGAGGTAAAACAGCATAAGGAAGCGGAATTCAATCCCAACTAAAACCTGCTCTTTTAGCAAGTAGGCATAGTTGAAACGAACGACACCATTATCCAATTTAGGAACAAAGCATTTTACTACCTTTGCGCCACTTAAAAAGTGTACTTTTGTAATTCCTTTTTGCATGGAATCCCTTTACTTCGCAAGTTAAAATAATGATGTCTGATGGCTTATACTTATGAATATCCACGACCGGCAGTAACGGTAGATTGCGTTGTGTTTGGTTTTGATGCCCAAGAACACGATTTAAAAGTGTTGCTGATACAACGAGCAGCCGACCCTTTTAAAGATCATTGGGCTTTACCGGGCGGTTTTGTAGATATGGATGAGGAGGTAGAAACTGCTGCAATGCGCGAATTGGAAGAAGAAACCGGTATGACCAACGTGTTTTTAGAACAACTATACACGTTTGGCAACCTAAATAGAGACCCTCGAGGACGCGTCATTTCAGTTGCATATTACGCATTGGTTACGAGGGCAGACAAAACAATATTAGCTGCATCAGATGCCAAAAACGTTCATTGGTTTTCGGTCAACGATTTACCCTCCCTTGCCTTTGACCACGACAAAATATTAGAAATGGGGTTACAACGCATCCTTGGGAAAGTCAGTTATCAACCCATCGGGTTCGAACTATTGCCCGACAAATTTCCTCTTTCGGCACTTCAAAAACTATACGAAACCATTTTGGAACAGCCACTTGATAAGCGCAATTTTAGGAAAAAGATTTTAAGCATGGGGATATTAACCGAATTGGAGGAGTTCCAAAAAGATGTATCACACAGAGCTGCAAGGTTATACCGTTTTGACAAAATGCGATATAACCAAATGGTTAAAGACGGCTTTTACTTTGAATTGAAAGAACAACGCCCAAGAGAAGATAAGGGAAAAAGCAAAAAAGGAAATGCCTTCAAAAACTACTAAATTTACAGAAATTCG
>CAZGQB010000498.1:0-1771 GCA_964527055.1 uncultured Sulfuritalea sp. | reverse complement strand
GTCGATCTGTTCGAGTATAGCGACTATGTGGGCGGGCTGCTGAGCGCGGCCGAATACCACGCGCCGCTGGCCGTCTTCGCCCCCGCCCCGGTCGGGCCGGTGGCTTTCCTGGCGCGGCTGCGGCTGTGGGGGTTGCGGCGGGCGTTGCGCCGGCCGCTCTATACCCTGGGAGAGGGCGACCCGTCGATTACGATCACGTCGCCCGCGGAAGAGGCCGTCGAAACGGAGTATGGCCTCGCGCGCAGTCGCGCCCTTTAACGCGCGATTGAATAAATAAACCACGGATAAGAACGGATTCAGACGGATTAAGTCATTATTCGAAAGGTTTTTGAACAAAAGCGAGTTGAGACTCGTCCAAGCCCATGAGGGAACAGAACTGCGCGAAAGGCAAGTGTTGCAGCCAAACGACAGCCGACAGGACAAGGGTCATCAGCGAGTCGTAGAACTGGTTGCGCGTTATCTGACTGCGCAGCAAGCGCCACAACCGTTCAATCAGGTTCAGATGAGGGCTGTACGTCGGCAGATAAACCAGTTCGATACGCTCCTGGTGCTGAGTGGCGAAGGTTTCAATCAGCGTTGTGGTGTGAGCTGAAGCATTGTCCAGGACGACGAACCAGAAGACATCCGGTTCAGAGTCGATTAACAGGTGTAGATGGGCGTGAAGTTCAGCAGCTCGTTTGCGTTCGTGAATGGTATAGAGTCCTTCGCCGGACGGATAGACCAGGCTGCCGAAGAGAGCGCACCAGGGATTAGCCAAGCCGGGCGAATCGACCTTGTGCTGACGGCCGGTGGGCACGTAGACCGCGCCGAGGTCGGGACACCAGTGCAGGTCGGTGCTGTCCAGGAAGGCCAGACGAGCCGCTTTAGGAGGCTCATCAGACCGGGGATGGGCGCTGGCGGCACTGGTCAACTCGCCGGCCAGGGCCAATTGCTGAAGCTCAGCAATGCGCTGGCGCTTGACCACGTACAACGGGTCGGGCGAATGCACCCGCAGCTTGGCGCGCCGCCAGCGAATGCCGGCCCGACGCAGGCTGCTGGATAGGGCCGATTGCGAGAGGGTTAGCTGATGGTAGACTGCCAGATACGTTTGCAGCAACGCTTGCGTCCAGTTGTGGGCGGCGGTGTCCAGCCCAGCCAACTCACAAGGGGCTTGGGCCAGGATGTCCAGCCATTGGTCGCTCGTCCACTCGACAGCCCGTGGCCGCCCTTGCCCATAGCCGGGCCGCAGACCGTCCAAACCGGCAGCGTTGAAGGCGTGGATGTAGCTGCGCACTGTCGCCGGCGTCAGGTCAAACAACTGGGCCAACTCGGCCACAGCCATGCCTTGACCCGACAGGTCAATGACCTTGAGCCGACGATACCACTTGGCGTCGCCAGCTACACGCAGTTCGGCTTGCAGCGTCTGATGCATCTCGCGATTGACCTGAGCGTACAACATGCCATTTCCCTCCGTTTTCGGAGAGAGTCGCTCGCTTTATTCATTTGGAAAAGTTCAAAAACCTTTCGAATAGTTACTTAGAAACCGAGTTTCCAAGAAGAAACTCGGTTTCTACCGGCGGCGACATTGCCATCGTCGCCCACGGCGCGGTGGGCGTCCTCTATTTACAATACCTGTTGGGCGAGCCGATCTGCTATAGCCGCCTGCAGCCGGGGCGGGATGGGGGGCATTATTATTGCTTTGAGGCAGAGACGGGGGTGCTGAAGCATGAGTGGATGCGGATAGAACCTTAGAGTTCTAAATCGGTAAAAAGATTGTCAACATTCTTGAAAC
>CAZGQB010000497.1:0-1776 GCA_964527055.1 uncultured Sulfuritalea sp. | reverse complement strand
GGTCGCAGCGCTGCACCATGTCGTTGATCATGCCCTGCAGGCCCATCTTCTGGCCGTCCTCGACCGAATACAGATGGGCCACGCCGTAGTCGTGCAGCTCCTTCATCTCGGCCGGCACGATCACGCCGCCGCCGCCGCCAAAGACCTTGATGTTCTCGCCGCCGCGCTGCTTGAGCAAGTCGATCATGTACTTGAAGAACTCGACATGACCGCCCTGGTAGGACGACACCGCGATGCCCTGCACATCTTCCTGCAAGGCTGCGTTGACGATCTCCTCGACCGAACGGTTGTGGCCGAGGTGGATCACCTCGGCGCCGGTCGCCTGCAGGATGCGCCGCATGATGTTGATCGAGGCATCATGGCCGTCGAACAGCGAAGTGGCGGTGACGAAACGCACCTTGTGCTTCGGCTTGTACGGCACCAGTTTTGCGGCAATGCTCAAATCGGTCATGGCGACGGCTCCGGTATTTGCGACAGTTTTTGCATCATAGGCAATGCCTGTTGATTGCGCCATGACACAAAACGACGATAACTATGCATAATTTGCCATCATGGCCCTTAAATTCGTACGCTCGCGCACGTCCGCCGGCAGCCCATCGACTGTCGCGATCGGCTTTGTAAGCGGCATCTTGTCAGGGGTTTCACGGGCCGGGCTGGTACCGGGAGCACTCCTGGAACATGCAGAAATTGCCACTGAGCTTCTGCACGACCGTACGGCCCGCGTTCCCGTCGCGCGCTACGCTGCGCTCTACCGCCTGATCAACGAGAGCCTCGACGACGAGGGTTTCGCACTGTTTTCGCGGCCCCTGCATCGCGGCAGTTTCGAGTTCCTCTGTCGCGCCGTCCTTTCCGCGGCCAACCTGAACGAGGCGCTGGAACGCATCGCGCGCTTCCTGCACGTGGTCCTCGACGACCTCGATGTCGAGCTGGAAACCAGCGGTCGCGCGGCCGTCATCGTCATCAGCGAAGGCCAGGCGTTGCCGGTTGGCGCCGCCGGCCGCGTGTTTGCCTACGAATGGCTGCTGCGTATGATCCACGGCCTCGCCGCCTGGCTCGTCGCCCACCCGCTGCCGCTCGACGAAGTGAGCTTTCCCTATCCGCCGCCGCAGCACGCCGCCGACTACGAATTGGTCTTCGCCCCGCGCTACACCTTCGACGCGCCGCGCCTCGAAGCGCGCTTCCCCGCCGAATGGCTGACCCTGCCGGTGCGCCGCGACGAAGCGGCACTGCGCGTATTCCTCGCCGATGCGCCGGCCAGCATCACCACGCTCTACCGTCGCGACCGCGCCCTGTCCCTGCGCGTCAGGGAACACCTGCGCGCGGCCCTGCCCGATCAGCCGGGCCTGCCGGCCATCGCGCGCCGCCTGTTCCTTTCGCCGCGCACCCTGCACCGGCGACTGGAAGAAGAAGGCACCAGCTTCCGCGCCGTCAAGGACAGCCTGCGCCGCGAACTCGCCACCGAATGGCTGACGAAGACACGACGGCCACTGGGCCGCATCGGCGCCGACCTCGGCTTCGCCGACGCCGCCGCCTTCTACCGCGCCTTCACCGCGTGGGTCGGCAGCGGCCCGCGCGACTACCGGAAGCGCCACGGGCAAGCCGGTGCGGCGCCCGTGCTTCCCGCCTGAACCGCCGCAGAACATGCCGGCCCCTGCCCGCAAAGGCACGGGCCCGGCGACCGAAAGAATTACCCTGTGCTGTTGTAATATGAATCGACTGGATAGCGGAGGGATCCGAGCGTGAACAAAAACCTGCCCCACGAAATTCCTGTTGCAC
>CAZGQB010000496.1:0-1777 GCA_964527055.1 uncultured Sulfuritalea sp. | reverse complement strand
TTCACATAGGCCTGGATGTCGCCCTGCAGGATGCGGCCCTTGGGGCCGGTGCCGGAAACCTTCGATACGTCGACGCCGAGTTCGCGGGCAAAGCGGCGCACCGAGGGGCTGGCATGCGAGGCAGCGCCGTGCAGGCGCTCTGCCGGCGTGGGCATGGCCACGCGAAGTGGCGCAGCAATCGACTCGGCCGCGCCGGGACGGGTGTCCACCACGGCCGCAGCAGACGGTGCAGCGGCCGCCGGTGCGGCGGCCGGGGCCGCAGCCGGGGCGCCGGCGGCGACCGGTGCAGGAGCGGCGGCGGCCGTTGTCGCCGTGCCGCCAGCGCCGACTCTTACCAACGCCAGCACCACGCCTTCGGCAACCTTGTCGCCCACCTTGACCTTCAGCTCGGTGACGACCCCGGAAACCGGCGACGGAATATCCATCGTCGCCTTGTCCGACTCCAGCGTCATCAGTGAATCCTCGGCTTTCACCGTGTCGCCGACCTTGACCAGCAGTTCGATGATCGGCACGTCCTTGAAGTCGCCGATGTCGGGCACCTTGACCTCGATCACTGCAGCAGGTGGAGTTGCAGCCGCCGCAGCCGTAACCGGAGCCGCGGGTGCCGCGACAGGAGCGGCAACCGGCACCGCGACTGCGGCCTGGCCTGCGGCGGCGCTGTCGATCAGGGCGACGAGACTGCCTTCGGCGACCTTGTCGCCGATCTTGAGCTTGAGTTCGGTGACCACGCCGGAGACCGGCGAAGGCACGTCCATGGTCGCCTTGTCCGATTCCAGCGTAACCAGCGAATCCTCGGCTTTGACCACGTCGCCGACCTTGACCAGCAGTTCGATCACCGGCACGTCCTTGAAGTCGCCGATGTCCGGGACTTTTACTTCAACTATGTTGGCCATGGCTTACACCCTCACCGGATTGGGCTTGCTCGGATCGAGGCCGTATTTCTTGATCGCCTCGGCCGCTTTCTCCTTCTTCATCTGGCCGTCTTCTGCCAGCGCGGAGAGCGCCGCCAGGGTGATCCAGTAGCGATCCACCTCGAAGAAGTGGCGCAGCTTTTCGCGCGTGTCGGAACGGCCGAAGCCGTCGGTACCCAACACCGTGTAGTGGCGCGGCACCAGCGAACGGATCTGTTCGGCGAAAACACGGATGTAGTCGGTGGCCGCAATCACGGGTCCGCGCGTTTCGGCAAGGCAGGCCGACACATGCGGCACGCGCGGTTTTTCTCCCGGATGCAGCAGGTTCCAGCGCGCGCAATCGTTGCCGTCGCGCGCCAGTTCGTTGAAGCTGGGGCAGGACCAGAGGTCGGCCTCGACATTCCAGTCCTTCTTCAATAGCGCGGCGGCGGCGATGGCTTCCATGAAGATGGTGCCCGAGCCGAGCAGCTGCACGCGCGGTCCGTTCGATGCGGCGCCCTTGCGGAACTGGTACATGCCCTTGATGATGCCCGGCGCCGCGCCTTCCGGCATCGCCGGATGCTCGTAGTTTTCGTTCATTACCGTCAGGTAATAGAAGACGTCCTCCTGCTCGGTGACCATGCGGTGCAGGCCGTCCTGCACGATCACGGCAACCTCGTAGGCGAAGGTCGGATCGTAGGTAATGCAGTTCGGCACCGTGCCGGCCAGGATCTGCGAATGGCCATCCTCATGCTGCAGGCCCTCGCCGTTGAGCGTGGTGCGCCCGGCGGTGCCGCCGACGAGGAAGCCGCGCGCGCGCATGTCGCCCGCCGCCCAGCACAGGTCGCCGGTGCGCTGCAGGCCGAACATCGAATAGAAGATGTAGA
>CAZGQB010000495.1:0-1779 GCA_964527055.1 uncultured Sulfuritalea sp. | reverse complement strand
CATCTACCAATACCCCAGCACCTCTATCTGTATCTGGTGGGATTGGATCAAATGCTCTTGCAATATTAAACCAAGTCAATTCAGGTGATATTCTTTCTGCTTCTGTAAGTGGTACTACCAGATTCAGGATTGCCAATGATGGTTCTATCCTTCTTCGAGGTGGACAGACCAGTGATATTGATACCCTGACTGGAACAACTTTGAATATAGGTTCTACAACTGCTACAACAATTAGTGTTGGGAGAAGTGGACAGGCAATAACTTTTCCTAATTATAATGGTGGCGGTGCCGGATGTACGGCTCTTGAAACAGATAGTACTGGTCAAATTGTCTGTGGATCTGATGATGTAGGCGGATCAGCAGGAACAAGTAATTGGGTAATCAGTGATGCAAATGGAGTAATCTATCCAATTAACAGCACTGTAGACTTCGTAGTTGGAGGAGTATCAACTCCATCATCAAAGTTTGCAGTTATCAATGTGGCAGGTGGAACACCAGTAGCCAGTGTCAGTGCAGGCGCAAATGGATCTACATTTTTCAGTGCAGATGGAACTATCAGAACAACAAACAACCAGACCCTAACTCTCGGAGGAATTAACAATGGCAATATACTTCTAAATGAAATTACAACAATTGGTTCACTTGCAGATGGTCTTCAGGTAGCAATAGATGGAACAGTATCAGATACGGGCGGCAATCTTTCTCTTAATGATAATATAGACATTACTGGCACCCTTAGTGTCTCTAGCACCAGCGACCTCAGGGGAACTGTTGAAAACTCTACTGGGAACCTCGTGCTAAACGATACAATAGATATTGGATCTGCTACCACTGGTATAAGGATTGATACTGCAGGACTGATTAGTGATATTAATGCTAATGTTGTTATTGGAGATACAGTTGATCTTGGGGATGGTACCAATGGTATAAGAGTTGATACAACAGGACTGATTAGTGATATTAATGCTAATGTTGTTATTGGAGATACTGTTGATCTTGGGGATGGTACCAATGGAGTAAGAATTGATACCACAGGATCTATCCTTGATATTGATGGAACACTTCAGTTGAATGATACGGTAGATATAACGGGGACTATCTCTGATTCTAATTCTAACCTCACATTTGCTGATGATGTAGATATAACGGGAGCTACACTTACCCTCAACAATGCATCAGCTCTTATCACAACAGGAACTGATCAATCACTGACCATTACCCCAAATGGTACTGGGGAACTAACACTCTCTTCTGACTTCAACAGTGGTATTAACATTGGATCATCTACCAATACCCCAGCACCTCTATCTGTATCTGGTGGGATTGGATCAAATGCAGCATTTGTACTAAATCAGACAAACTCAGGAAACATCATTGCTGCTTCATCCTCTGGTACAACACGATTTGTAGTAGATGGATCTGGTAATGTAGCAATTGCATCTGGTGCTGGGATTGATTCATTAACATCAGGTGGTAATATTGCTATCGGTGGTGGAGCCAATACAAATACTCTCAACATCGGACGCGCTGGTGGTGCAATAACATTCCCAGGATTTTCTGCTTGTGTTCTTATAACTTCAGGAACAAATCTAACCTGTGGATCATCATCCTCTTATACCTCCAACTGGGTGCTTGATGAGAATAATAAGATTCTTACACCTATTAATAATACTGTTGATGTATTAATTGGTGGAGTAACAACCTCATCTTCCAAGTTTGCTATCACCAACGTTGCAGGTGGTACACCAACTGCAACAATCTCTGCTAACAATGGTGATA
>CAZGQB010000494.1:0-1780 GCA_964527055.1 uncultured Sulfuritalea sp. | reverse complement strand
TCCAGCAGGTCGGCGGCATCGACTGCAAGCCGATCACCGGCGAGATCACCTACGGACTCGAGCGCCTGGCGATGTACCTGCAGGGCGTCGAGAACGTCTTCGACCTGGTCTATGCGCCGGGCCTGAAATACGGCGACGTGTTCCACCAGAACGAGGTCGAGCAGAGCGCCTACAACTTCGAACACAGCAATGTCGACTTCCTGCTCACCGCCTTCGGCGCGCACGAGGGCAATGCCAAGCACCTGATGGAACAGCAGCTGGCGCTGCCGGCCTACGAGCAGGTACTGAAGGCCGCGCACACCTTCAACCTGCTCGACGCGCGTGGCGCGATCTCCGTCACCGAACGTGCCGCCTACATCGGCCGCATCCGCAACCTGGCGCGCGCCGTGGCCCAGAGCTACCTCGACAGCCGCGCCCGGCTGGGCTTCCCGATGGCGCCGAAGGCCTGGGCCGATGAAGTCCTCGCGCAACTGGCGAAGAAGGCGGCATGACAATGAGCACGAAGAATCTGTTGGTTGAATTGTTCGTCGAGGAACTGCCGCCCAAGGCGCTGAAGAAGCTCGGCGAATCCTTCGCCGCCACCTTGGCAGCAAGCCTCAAGTCGCAAGGCTTGATCGATGAAACTTCGGTCGCAACGCCCTTCGCCTCGCCGCGCCGCCTCGCGGTGCATGTCACCAACGTCACCGCGAAAGCCGCGGACAAGCAGGTGCAGCAGAAGCTGATGCCGGTCGCCGTCGCGCTCGACGCCGCAGGCCAGCCGACGCCCGCGCTGCTGAAGAAGCTTGCCGCATTGGGGGCGGATGCCTCGGTGGTACCCACGCTGAAGCGCCAGCCGGATGGCAAGGCCGAAGCCCTGTTCCTCGACAACCGGGTCCCCGGCGCGACGCTGGCCGAGGGTCTGCAGGCAGCACTCGAAGCCGCGCTGGCCGCGCTGCCGATTCCGAAGGTGATGAGCTACCAGCTCGCCGATGGCTGGAGCAGCGTGAATTTCGTGCGTCCTGCACACAAGCTGGTCGCGTTGCATGGCGCCGATATCGTGCCGATCGCTGTGCTCGGGCTCAAGGCCGGCCGCGAGACCCAGGGCCACCGTTTCGAGGCGGCAAATCCGGTGGTCGCCATAAATGATGCCGACAGCTACGCGCAGCAACTGGAATCCGAAGGCGCCGTGATCGCCGGCTTTGCCGCACGTCGCGCCGAGATCGAGAAGCAACTCAAGGCCGCCGCGGAGAAGGAAGGCCTCGCGCCGATCGAGGACGAGGCCCTGCTCGACGAAGTCACCGCATTGGTCGAACGGCCCAACGTGCTGACCTGCGCCTTCGAAAAGGAATTCCTCGACGTGCCGCAGGAATGCCTGATCCTGACCATGAAGGCCAACCAGAAATATTTTCCGCTACTCGATGCCGCGGGAAAGCTCACCCACAAGTTCCTCGTCGTCAGCAACATCCGCCCGGCCGATCCCTCGGCGGTGATCGGCGGCAACGAGCGCGTGGTGCGTCCGCGCCTGGCCGACGCCAAGTTCTTCTTCGACCAGGACCGCAAGAAGTCGCTGGCTGACCGCATCCCGGGCCTCGCCAAGGTGGTCTATCACAACAAGCTCGGCACCCAGGGCGAGCGCGTCGAGCGTGTCGCCGCGCTGGCGCGGGCCATCGGTCAGCAACTCGGCGGGGAAGCACTCGCCAACCAGGCCGACCGCGCCGCGGTGCTGGCCAAGGCAGACCTGCTGACCGACATGGTCGGCGAGTTCCCCGAACTGCAGGGCATCATGGGCCGCTACTACGCG
>CAZGQB010000493.1:0-1797 GCA_964527055.1 uncultured Sulfuritalea sp. | reverse complement strand
TGGCCGGCATGAAGGATTCCAAGGTGATCGTGGCGATCAACAAGGATCCGGACGCGCCGATCTTCCAGGTGGCGGACTACGGCCTCGTCGCCGATTTGTTCGCGGCCGTACCGGAACTGACGGCGGCGGTTTAGCCGCGTGAACTTCCCCGACGCCCTGTTTCCGCAGGCCTGGGCGCTCGGGGCCTTCCTGCCCTTGCTGGCGACATGGCTGTGGTGCTTGCGCACCGCGCCATGGAAGCGCCTGGCCGATTCCGTGCAATTGAATGTCTGGCTCGGCACCATCGTGCTGCTGGTGCTGGTCTGGAGCATGAAGGCCGGCGTCAAGCCGGGGCTCAACCTGCACTTCCTCGGCGCGACGATGTTCGCGCTGATGTTCGGCCGGCAGCTGGCGATCATCGGCTTTTCGCTGGTGCTCGCCGGGGTCACGCTCAACAGCCAGTTACAGGGGCAGGGCGGCTGGCTGGCCTACGGCCTCAACGCGCTGGTGCTGGCGGTATTCCCGGTGCTGCTGGCGGACGGCATCCGGCGCGCGGTCGAGCGCCTCCTGCCGGAAAATTTCTTCGTCTATGTCTTCGTCGCGGCCTTTTTCGGTGCGGCGCTGACGGTACTGGCGACCGGCCTGCTGGCCTGCGCGCTGCTGTGGTCGGCCGCCGTGTATCCGGCGTCGACTTTGCTCGACGACTACCTGCCTTATTATTTGCTGCTCGGCTTCGCCGAAGCCTGGCTCAACGGCGCACTGATCACGCTGATGGTGGTCTATGTGCCGCACTGGGTGGGCAGCTTCGACGACCGGCGCTACCTGCTGAACAAATAAGCCGGAGTCTGGCGGCGAGCACCCGTGCCGCAGACGCCGACTTTCAACCCGGCCGGCGCCGGCAGGCCCGTGGCTCCGTCAGGGTTTCACATTCCTCCGCCGCGGACCTGCCGGCGCCAGCCTCGTCGCCGTTCCGTCAGCGCCGACTTTTCGCGGTGACTACATCTGCGTGTAGATCGGTCCCTCGCCGCCCTGCGGCACCACCCAGTTGATGTTCTGCGTCGGATCCTTGATGTCGCAGGTCTTGCAGTGCACGCAGTTCTGCGCGTTGATCTGCAGCCGCGGATTTTGCCCGGACTCGTCGCGCACGATCTCATACACCCCGGCCGGGCAGTAGCGCTGCTCGGGCGCGTCGTAGAGCGCGAGGTTGGTCGCGATCGGCACGCCGGCATCCTTCAACTGCAAGTGGCAGGGCTGGTCTTCCTCGTGGTTGGTATTCGACAGGAACACCGAGGAAAGCCGGTCGAAGGTCAGCACCCCGTCGGGCTTTTCGTAGGCGATCGGCGTGCATTCGGCGGCCGGCTTCAGCTTCAGGTGGTCGGCCGTGTTGTGCAGGGTCCACGGCGCCTTGCCGCGCAGCAGCACCTGGTCGATGCCGAACATCAGCGTGCCGGTCCACAGGCCTTTCGCCATCCACGGCTTGAAGTTCCTCGCGGTATGCAGTTCCTCGTGGAGCCAGGAGCTGCGGAAAGCCTCCGGGTAGGCGCTCAGGCTGTCGTTGGCACGGCCGGCGGCCAGTGCCGCGGCGGCGGCTTCGGCCGCCAGCATGCCGCTCTTGATCGCGGCATGGCTGCCCTTGATGCGCGAGGCGACCAGCATCCCGGCATCGTCGCCGATCAGGGCGCCGCCGGGAAAGTCGAGCTTCGGCAGGGACTGCAGGCCGCCGGCGGCGAGCGCGCGTGCGCCGTAGGCCAGGCGCTTGCCGCCCTTGAACAGCGGGGCGATCTGCGGGTGGGTCTTCAGGCGCTGCATTTCCTCGAA
>CAZGQB010000492.1:0-1798 GCA_964527055.1 uncultured Sulfuritalea sp. | reverse complement strand
CCCAATTTGATCCCGGCGCCACCGTCGCATGATTGAGAATAGACCCTAGCGCGGATCGCGATCGGTCGTGCGTTGCGGGCGCAGGAAAACACCCAGCGCCGCGGTCAGTCCGACGCCGACGCCGATGGCGAATACCGCGAGGATCACCACCGAAATCGGCGCCGTCCAGGAATGATCGAGGAAGAACCTCAATTCCATCGGTCCGCTGTTCTTGATCGCCAGGCCGAACAGCCCGATGAAAACCGCGATGCGTAACAGCCAGACGAGAAGCTTGAGCAGGGTGGTCACGAATGGATATGGGCGAAAAAATGGAGCGTAGCGGAATTTCAGTGCAGGCTAACGCCGGCTTTATCGGCGTTAAACGCAGGGGCCGAAACTAAAAAGCGGCACCCGTCATGGGTGCCGCCCTGAAGCATGCTGCAACAACACGACTCATGCCCGGTAATCGACCCGCTCCCGCAACTCCTTGCCGGCCTTGAAATGGGGCACGTGCTTTGCAGGCACCTGCACCTTGTCGCCCGACTTGGGATTGCGGCCTATGCGTGGCGGCCGATAATTCAGCGCAAAACTGCCGAAGCCGCGGATCTCGATACGGTCCCCCTTGACCAGGGCCGAGGTGAGCGCATCGAGGATCATCTTCACGGCGAAGTCGGCATCCTTCGCCACGAGCTGGGGGAAGCGTTCCGCCAGCCGGGCGATGAGCTCCGATTTGGTCATGGGATCGTCGTCTTACTGCTGGTTGAGTTTGGCCTTCAGCAGCGCGCCCAGGTTGGTCGTGCCGCTGCTGGCCGAGCTGCTGTCGGCAGCCAGCTTTTGCATTGCCTGGCTTTGCTCGACCTGATCCTTGGCCTTGATCGACAGGTTGATCGAACGCGTCTTGCGATCGACGTTGATGATCAGGGCGTCGATCTTGTCGCCGACCTTCAGGTGCTGGGCCAGGTCTTCGATGCGCTCGCGCGAGAACTCGGAAACGCGCAGGTAGCCTTCGACATCGTCGCCCAGGTTGACCACCGCGCCGCGCTGGTCGACGCTGGTGACCGTGCCGGCGACCAGGCTGTTCTTGTCGTGGGTGGCCACGTAGCTGGTGAAGGGGTCGCCATCGATCTGCTTGATGCCGAGCGAAATGCGCTCCTTCTCGACATCGATGGACAGCACCACGGCCTCGACTTCGTCACCCTTCTTGAAGTTCTGCTTGGCTTCCTCGCCGCTGGCCGACCAGGACAGGTCGGACAGATGCACCAGGCCGTCGATGCCGCCGGGCAGGCCGATGAAGATGCCGAAGTCGGTGATCGACTTGATCGCGCCTTTCACCTTGTCGCCCTTCTTGTGGTTCATCGCGAAATCGTCCCACGGGTTCGCCATGCACTGCTTCATGCCGAGCGAAATGCGGCGACGGTCTTCGTCGATTTCGAGGATCATGACTTCGACCTCGTCGCCGAGCTGGACCACCTTGGAGGGGTGGATGTTCTTGTTGGTCCAGTCCATTTCCGAAACGTGCACCAGGCCTTCGATGCCCTGCTCGATCTCGACGAAGGAACCGTAGTCGGTCAGGTTGGTGACCTTGCCGAACAGGCGTGTGCCCTGCGGGTAACGGCGGGCGATTCCCACCCACGGGTCTTCGCCCAGCTGCTTCATGCCGAGGCTGACGCGGTTCTTCTCCTGGTCGAACTTGAGCACCTTGGCGGTGACTTCATCGCCGACGTTGAGCACTTCCGACGGGTGACGCACGCGACGCCAAGCCAGGTCGGTGATGTGCAGCAGGCCGTCGATGCCGCCGAGGTCGACGAAGGCGCCGTAA
>CAZGQB010000491.1:0-1802 GCA_964527055.1 uncultured Sulfuritalea sp. | reverse complement strand
TCGCCGTCCTTCATGCCGGTGGCGCGCCACAGGGCGCGGGCGCCGGCCATGTTGCGGCCGTGAGTTGACGTGCGGGAACGGTAGGCGGGCATGGGAATCTCCTGCGATGAAAGCGATGGCCTGAAAAGAGCCGCCAATTCTAGCGGAAGCCCTGTGGCGAACGAAATCGCCGTAGCGCCGGCGCCGACTTTTTGAGGCCGGTTAGAATCCGGCCACCATGCTGATCCACCCCCAGTTCGATCCCGTTGCCGTGTCCATCGGCCCGCTCGCCGTGCGCTGGTACGGCCTGATGTACCTGGCCGGCTTCCTTGCCTTCCTCTGGCTCGGCAAGCGGCGCGCGGCGGCACAGCCCTGGCACGGCATGAGCGGGCAGGACGTCGATGATCTGCTGTTCTACGGCGTGCTCGGTGTGGTGCTGGGTGGCCGTCTGGGGCAGGTGCTGTTCTACGAGCCGGGGTACTACCTCGCGCATCCGCTGGAAATCCTCGCGGTGTGGAAGGGCGGCATGGCCTTCCACGGCGGCATGCTCGGCGTCTTCGTGGCCATGGCGCTGTGGGGGCGCAAGGCCGGCAAGACGTTTTTCCAGGTCACGGATTTCATCGCGCCGCTGGTGCCGCTGGGCCTCATGGCGGGGCGCATCGGCAACTTCATCAACGGCGAACTGTGGGGCCGCGTGGCTGATGCCGCGCTGCCCTGGGCGATGGTGTTTCCGCTGGTCGACCCGCTGCCGCGCCATCCCTCGCCTTTGTATCAGGCGGCGGGCGAAGGCTTGCTCCTGTTCATCATCCTCTGGTTGTACTCGGCACGGCAACGCGCGCTGGGCCAGGTGTCGGGGATGTTCATGATCGGCTACGGGAGTTTGCGCTTCGCCGCCGAATATTTCCGCGAGCCGGATCACGGCATCTTCGGCGTGTCCTACGTGGTCAGCATGGGGCAGTGGCTGAGCCTGCCGATGGTGCTGTTCGGGTTCTGGCTGCTGCTGCGTCGGCCTGCAGCCGCGCGCTGATGCCTCCGGCGCTTGCGGCGCCTTGCGTATGATGCAGGCCCCACCCTCCAGGAACGATGCCATGAAACAGGACGACCTCGCCGGACTCTCGAAGGAACAGCGCATCCTGCGCGTGCTGCGCAAGGTGCTGGCGAATATCGTAAAGGATGCCACGCCGCCGCCGGGCCGGCCCCATCCCTTGCAGGAAAGCACCATTGCGGACATTCGTGACCTGTTTGGCCTGATTGCGGAACGCGAGCGGGAACTGGCCGACGAAGCGGGCCGGACGGCGAAGGAACAGCCTCTGTATCCCGATCAGCCGCGTCCGGCCAAGGTGGCGACTCTGCAAGCTCGCCCGCGGAAGCCGCGCAGCGAAAACTGAGGCCGCGGCCTCAGCGCATGCGCCAGGAGTAATGACAGGCTACGCAGCCGCCGGTCAGTTTGGGTAACTCGGCCAGGGCCTTTTCCCTGTCGCCGCTGGCGGCGACCTTGGCGAATTCGCTGGCGGCACGATGGCCGTCGATGCCGATCTGGTGCATTTCGCGCGGCATATGGGGTCCGGGGCGCGCCTCGATCGGCTTGTCGCGATGCTTGCCCATCGCGGATTGTCCGAGCGACGTTTCCGCCAATTGGCCGGCTTCCTTCACCTTGCCGGCGGCCATCAGCGTCAGGATTTCATTGATCGCCAGCAGGTTGTCGCGCATTTCCTCGCGCAGGGCTTCCTGCGCGGCAGGCGGCAACTTGGCCAGTTGGCGGTTGTCTTCGGCCAGCGCCTGGCCGCTAAGCAGCAAGGCTGCAATCAGAAATGTCGTCTTCA
>CAZGQB010000490.1:0-1803 GCA_964527055.1 uncultured Sulfuritalea sp. | reverse complement strand
GGCAGTTGCCGACCACGTAGTTGATCTCGGTCTGGCCGAACATCTCGTTGATGGTGACGCCGAGCTGCTCGCGCGCCCATTCGATCACCGTCACGCCGACGGACTCCCCGGCGCTCATGACCGACCGGAGGGAAGTATCGAACCTGGATCGCGGCTCGGGAACCGCCTTCATCATCTGCTTCAAGGCCGTTGGAAAAAGAAACGCGTTCCTCACCCCGTACTTTTCCAGCAGGCCGTAGGCGCGTTCCGGGTCGAAACGGCCGCGGTAGCCGAGGATCGGCATGCCGAAATACCAGCTCGGCAGCAGCGCGTCCATCAGGCCGCCGGCCCAGGCCCAGTCCGCCGGCGACCAGAACATGTCGCCGGGCTGCGGGAAGAAATCGTGCGAGTAGACAAAGCCCGGGATGTTGCCCAGGATCAGCCGGTGCGCCTCCAGCGCGCCCTTGGGCTGGCCGGTGGTGCCGCTGGTGTAGATGATGAGCGCGGGATCGCTGGACGCCGTGTTGTGCGGCTTGAATTCCGAGCTGCTTTTCTCCAGGAGCGATTCATACGCATGAACCCCGGTTTCCCTGGCTCCCCCCACCCCGATCACATGCTTCAGCTGCGTCAGCCTGTCCTTGGTCGCCCACAGGTTCGCGATCGTCGTCGGCTCGACGAACACCACGCTCGCGCCGGCGAACTCCATGCGGTACTCGAGCGCGTCCGGGCCGAAGAGGTGCGACAGCGGCAGCGCAATCGCGCCCATCTGGAAGATCGCCATGTAGGCGATCGCCATTTCCGGACGCTGCGGCAGGATCAGCGCGACGCGGTCGCCGCGCTTGACGCCCAGGCCGGCGAGCGCGTTGGAGAGCCGGTTGGCCTCGCGCTGCACGTCCCAGAACGTGTATTTCGCCGTCGCCCCCGATTCGTCCTCCCAATACAGCGCGAAGCGCGAGCGGTCGGCGGACCAGCGGCTGCAGCACAGCTGCGCGATATTGAGGCGCTCGGGGACCTCCCAGCGCCAGGCCCGGTACAACTCCTGATAGCGATCCGTCGCGGCCGCCACGAAGGCGCTACTTCTTGGTGCCGCGCTCGGGGATCGGGGTCTCGATGGATTCCGCGAACCGCAGGCGCTCCACGTTGACGGGCGGCTCCTTCGTTTCGGCCGGCGGCTTCGGCGCTTCCGCCTGCGCGAGCGGCTTCGCCGCCTCCGCCTGCGCCGGGTTGTCCCCAGACGTCGGCGCAGTGCCCGTCCCCGCGGCCGGCGTGATCTTGCCCTTGGCATCCTGCGAGGCCCGCGCCCTGGCCGCGGCCTCGAAGCCCGCGTTCGTGATGAGCGGCTGCGGGTTGATCTGGTAGATGATCCAGAGAACCCATCCGACCGTCAGCACCATGACCGCGGCAAGGAAGCGCCAGAACCACTCGCCGACCATCTTTTGCGGCTTTGCGGCCGCGCCACCGGGATCGGCTGTCTGTTGTGCTGCGGTCATGGCCCCCCCGGTGTTTGCTCGTTGTCCGGCGGCAGTTTACCATCGGCCGGGATTTTCCTCACGGATACTGGAACTTACGCATGTTGAGGGCAGCTGTCGTCGATGCCTCCGGCAGGCCCTTCCGCCGGCATGAAATTCTGCTCTAACTGCGGCGCGGGCGTTGCCCTGAGGGTGCCGCCCGGCGACTCGCTGCCGCGCGCGGTCTGCGATGCCTGCGGCAGCATCCACTACGTCAATCCGAAAATGGTGCTCGGCTCGATCCCCGCGTGGGAAGAAGGCGGGCGCGTGCGGCTGCTGCTTTGCCGGCGCGCGATCGAACCGCGCTACGGCTACT
>CAZGQB010000489.1:0-1805 GCA_964527055.1 uncultured Sulfuritalea sp. | reverse complement strand
TTAGAGATTTGGGGAAAGGAGTTTGAGCATAAGCGGTGTTTGTTTTTGGGAATAGAGCTCGGCTTTATCCGGGATTTTAAATTTAGGTTCAAGAGGATGCCCTAAAATTTATAAAACTGTACTGCAACAATCGCCATCCTAAATCGAGACATCTGCTCATTTAAAACTAATGTTTTCTTTATAAATTCTTTAAATATATTAAAATTAACATATGTGTATAATGCACAATATGAACGTTAATTTTATACAAATGCACTCATTTAAGCGCCTGAATGCTTAACTTTGCGGGCTGTTTTAAAGCTCTATTTGACCAATAGAGCTTAAAATGCATAAACCAATCCGGGAAATACATGAAATTCCTACACATCATCAGTCTGTCAAGTCTGCTTTTACTGCTGTTTTCCTGTGGTAAAAAGGAAGCAATGAATCCATCCACACCGGATTCTGCAGCATCCATGGCCAATGTAGATGGTTTATTCACCTTGTTGAAGCCTGAAGCGACGGGAGTAAGTTTCTCCAATGATTTGGTGGAAGATGAACACTACAATTGTGTCTTTTTTGAATCCATTTACAATGGTGCCGGGTGTGCCGTGCTGGATGTGAACAATGACGATCTGCTTGATTTGTTTTTTGTTTCCAATCAAGGCAAAGACAAGTTGTACCTGAATAAGGGAAATTTTAAGTTTGAGGACATCAGTGCCTCTGCCGGAATTGAAGGAGGGGCCGAATGGTCCGCCGGTGTTACCATAGCAGATGTCAACGCAGATGGATATGACGACATTTACATTTCCTGCCACCTTAAGGAAGACCCTGAGCTTCGAAGAAATAAACTCTACATCAATCAAAAAAATCTAAGTTTCAAGGAAGAGGCAAAGGCTTACGGGCTGGACGATTCAGGCTATTCCATACATGCAGCCTTTTTTGATTATGATGTGGACGGAGATCTTGACGTCCTGGTGATCAATCAGCCGATGGTCATCAATGAATACCAAAAACGCGATGTCCCGATGGACAATCAATACAGCTCACACCTGTACCAGAATACCGGAAACAATCACTTCACAGACATCACGAAGGAGGCCGGCCTTTTGAACATTGCATTTACGCTCAGTACAGCGATTGGAGATATTTCAAATGACGGATATCCGGACATTTACATGGCCAATGATTATGATTTTCCGGACAATCTGTACATCAACATGCAGAACGGAACTTTCCATGATTTGGCCAAGCTTGGCTTGCAACACATGAGCCAATTCAGCATGGGATCAGATGTGGCCGATTTCAACAATGACGGATGGCTGGATGTGGTAACGGCCGACATGGTGGCGGAAGATCATTACCGCAACAAAACAAATATGGCCAGTATGAATCCAAAGCGATTCTGGCAGATGGTAAAAGACGGAAATCATTATCAGTACATGTTCAATGCATTGCAATTAAGCAACGGGAATGGGTCTTTTAGTGAGATCGCTCAATTGGCAGGGGTTTCCAAAACCGATTGGAGCTGGACCGCTTTTTTCAGTGATTTTGACAACGATGCAGAGAAGGATCTTTTTATATCCAATGGCTATCTCAGGGATATCCGCAATAAAGATTTTAGTAAAAAATTCCTGTCTTATCATGACAGTTTGAATAATCCCAAACTAAAACCTCTTATTCGTACCAAGGTACTTGACCTGATTGGACAGGCACCTTCGGTAAAAATTCAGAATTACATGTACCGCAATGAAGGCAATCTTCAATTTGGAAATGTGACCCGCAGTTGGGGGATGGATCAGGTTGGTTTTTCTCAGGGAGCATCC
>CAZGQB010000488.1:0-1807 GCA_964527055.1 uncultured Sulfuritalea sp. | reverse complement strand
AGCTCAGCCCCTACACCGCGGCGCTGGCCCGCCTGGCGAAGATCCGCAGCGCGGGTATCACCGATCTGCGCCACGGCAGCATCCTCGACGAAGACTGGGCGCATGGCGACCGCTTTGCCCATGCCAAATCGAAACAGGGCACGACACCCCTGCCGCAAGGGGTGCAATGCTTTGCCATCGCCGTTACCCTGTCAAAGGCCGGCGGCGATCCGGACAAACGGCTGCGGGGTGACGGCCTGGTGCCTGTGCACAGCGCACTCGGCCGGCACAAGAACGGCAACCCCAGCCCGGATTTCCCCGCTGCGCACCAGTGGCTCGGCTACGGCATGAATCACATGGACCTGCTTGATGGCGCCGAAGTAAGCGAGCAATTGCTGAAATGGCTGTGCTGATACCGGCAGGCGGGTCCGGACCCGAATTCCAATCCGCATTTTGATTACAATGCAAAAAATTACAGGAGGAGTGGCTATGGAAAAGATCTGGCTCAAGAGCTACCAGGCAGGCGTGCCGGCTGAAATCGACCTGAACGAGTTCCGCTCGATCGGCGACCTGTTCGAAAAGGGCGTCCGGCAGTACGGGCCGCGCAAGGCCTACATCAACATGGACAAGGCCATCACCTATGCCGAGCTGGACAAGCTGTCGGCCGCCTTCGGCGCCTATTGCCAGTCGGTATTGAAGCTGCCGCAAGGCGCCCGCATCGCACTGATGATGCCCAACCTGCTGCAATACCCGATCTGCCTGTATGGCGCGCTGCGCGCCGGCTACACGGTGGTGAACTGCAACCCGCTGTACACCGAGCGCGAGCTCGAGCACCAGCTCAAGGATTCCGGCGCCGAAGCCATCGTCATCGTCGAGAACTTCGCCAGCGTGCTGGACAAGGTCATCGCCCGCACCCCGGTCAAGCACGTGCTGGTGACGCAACTGGGCGACATGCTCGACTTCCCCAAGCGCATGATCGTCAATCTGGTGGTCAAGCACGTCAAGAAGATGGTGCCGGCCTGGAACCTGCCGAATGCCGTCGAGCTGCGCGACGCCCTGATCGAAGGCGGCCGCCATCCGCTGCGGCCGGTCGAGGTCGGCCACGACGACATCGCCTTCCTGCAATACACCGGCGGCACCACGGGCGTGTCGAAGGGCGCGATGCTGACCCACCGCAACATCATCGCCAACCTGCAGCAGGCCCATGCCTGGATCAGGGACGGCGTGACCGACACCGAGATCATCGTCACGGCGCTGCCCCTGTACCACATCTTCGCCCTCACGGCGAACTGCCTGACCTTCTTCAAGATCGGCGCGACCAACCTGCTGATCACCAACCCGCGCGACATTCCCGGCTTCATCAAGGAGATCGGCAAGTACCCGTTCACCACCATCACCGGGGTCAATACGCTGTTCAATGCCATGATCAACAATCCCGACTTCGCCAGGCTCGACCTCTCCAAGCTGCGCCTGACCCTGGGCGGCGGCATGGCGGTGCAGCGCGCGGTGGCCGAGCGCTGGAAGCAGATCACCGGCGTGCCGCTGATCGAAGCCTACGGCCTGACCGAAACCTCGCCGGCGGCGACCATGAATCCGCTCGACCTGCCCGAGTACAACGGCTGCATCGGCCTGCCGATCTCCTCGACCGAAGTCGCCATTCGCGACGACGACGGCAAGGACCTGCCCCTGGGCCAACCCGGCGAACTGTGCATCCGCGGCCCGCAGGTGATGAAGGGCTACTGGAACCGCCCCGAGGAGACCGCCAAGGTGATCATGGCCGACGGCTTCCTGCGCACCGGCGACGTGGCCGTGATGAACGGCGATGGCT
>CAZGQB010000487.1:0-1817 GCA_964527055.1 uncultured Sulfuritalea sp. | reverse complement strand
GTCGGTCGCAACCTGGCGATCACCCCCGGCGCGGTGGTGTACGAAAATGAACTTTTCCAGCTGATCCAGTATTCGCCGCAGACCGAAAAGGTGGCGGCGCGGCCCTTCCTGATGGTGCCGCCCTGCATCAACAAGTACTACATCCTCGACCTGCAGCCGGAAAATTCCGTGGTGCGCTATACGGTCGAACAGGGCAACACGGTGTTCCTGGTTTCCTGGAAGAACGTGCAGGCCGACCTCGGCTACCTGACCTGGGACGACTACATCGAAAAAGGTGCGCTGCAGGCGATCAAGGTGGTGCAGGACATCACCCGCATGGACCAGATCAACGCGCTGGGTTTCTGCGTCGGCGGCACCATCCTCAGTTCCGCGCTGGCCGTCGCCAGGCAGCGCGGGGAAAGTCCGGTGGCGTCCCTGACCCTGCTCACCACGCTGCTGGATTTCGCCGATTCCGGCGAGATAGGCTGCCTGGTCGACGAAACCGCGGTGCAGGCGCGCGAGGCCACCATCGGTAAGGGCGGGCTGCTGCGCGGCAGCGAACTGGCGCAGGTATTTTCCGCCTTGCGCGCCAACGACCTGATCTGGCAATACGTGGTCGGCAATTACCTGAAGGGCAACAAGCCGCCGGCTTTCGACCTGCTCTACTGGAACTCCGATTCGACCAACCTGCCCGGCCCCTTCCTGGCCTGGTATCTGCGCAACATGTACCTGGAAAACAACCTGCGCGTTCCCGGCAAGCTGGAAATGTGCGGGGTCAAGGCCGACCTCGGTCGCGTCGACATGCCGGCCTTCATCTTCGCCAGCCGTGAAGATCACATCGTGCCGTGGAAGTCGGCCTACCAGAGCCGCAAGCTGCTGGGCGGCGAGACGACTTTCGTCCTCGGCGCCTCGGGGCATATTGCCGGCGTGATCAACCCGGCGACCAAGAACAAGCGCAGCCACTGGCTCAACGACAGCACCACGGCGAACGCCGACGAATGGTTCGACACCGCGACCGAAATCAAGGGCAGCTGGTGGCCCGTTTGGGCGGATTGGCTCAAGCGGCACAACGGTGGCGAAGTAGTGGCACGTGCGAAGCTGGGCAGCAAGGACTATCCGCCGGGCGAGCCGGCGCCGGGAAGCTACGTCAAGGAAAAGGCATAATGAACCAGCCGGAATCTGTGCGGGGCGCAGCTTCCGGCCAGGCAGTGCGAGCCCCCACCCAACGATAAATCGAGAGGAGAAGAAAATGCTGCGAGTGGCACTGGTAACTGGCGGAATGGGCGGTCTCGGCGAGGCCATTTGTATCAAGCTGGCGGCGCTCGGCTACAAGGTGGTGACCACCTACAGCCCGAGCAACACCAAGGCGCAGGAATGGCTGCGCACCATGAACGACATGGGCTACGGCTTCAAGGCCTATCCCTGCGACGTCGCCGACTTCGATTCCTGCAAGGCCTGCGTGGCCGAGGTGGCCAAGGACGTCGGCCCGGTCGAAGTGCTGGTGAACAACGCCGGCATCACGCGCGACATGACCTTCAAGAAGATGACCAAGGCCGACTGGGATGCGGTAATCCATACCAACCTCGACTCAGCCTTCAACATGACCAAGCAGGTCATGGACGGCATGATGGAGCGCGGCTGGGGCCGCGTCATCAACATCTCCTCGGTCAACGGCCAGAAGGGCGCCTTCGGCCAGACCAACTATTCGGCGGCGAAGGCCGGCATGCATGGCTTCACCAAGGCGCTGGCGCTGGAAGTGGCGAAAAAGGGCGTCACGGTCAATACCATCTCGCCGGGCTACATCGGCACCAAGATGGTCATGGCGATCCCGCAGGAAG
>CAZGQB010000486.1:0-1820 GCA_964527055.1 uncultured Sulfuritalea sp. | reverse complement strand
AACGAAGCTGTAGAAAAAGTCTTTTCATCCGCGCATTCTGCTGTGAACCAAACGGGATATCAAGAGTCATAGGGGCATCCTGTTTGGAACTGATCCCATGGCCCGCTACAAGACAATCGACACCAGCCCGCGCTTCCTTGCCGTCGATCTCGAACGGCAACTGCTGCCCGGCACCTTCGAGCACGCCCTGAACTATCTTGTGGACCACCAGCTCGACCTGTCCCGGTTCGATGCCCGCTACAAGAACGACCTCACCGGCGCATCCGCCTACCCGCCGGCCATGCTGCTCAAGGTCGTCCTCTTCGCCTACAGCCGCGGCATCGTCAGCAGCCGCGAGATCGAGCGGGCCTGCCGCGAGCAGGTCACCTTCATTGCGCTCGCGGGCGACAGCGCCCCGCACTTCACCACCTTCGCCGACTTCGTCAGCACGCTCGGCACCGAGATTGCACCGCTCTTCAAGGACGTCCTGCTCATCTGCGACCGCCAGGGGCTCATCGGCCGCGAGATGTTCGCCATCGACGGCGTCAAGCTGCCCAGCAATGCCAGCAAGGCCAGGAGCGGCACCCGTGCCGACTTCCAGCGCCAGGCCGCCAAGATGGAGGCGGCCGCCCAAGCCATGCTCGCCCGCCATCGCGAGAACGACATCCTGCCGGTCGAGCCTGCCCTGGCCGAGAGGGAAGCGCGCAGTATCGAACGCCTGACGCGAGAGGCAGCCCAACTGCGGGAGTGGCTCACCGAGCATTCCGGGGACCGCAAGGGCGCCAAGGGCAAGATCATCAAGAGCAACCGTACCGACAACCAGTCGGCCAAGATGGCGACGTCCAAGGGCGTCATCCAGGGCTACACCGGCGTGGCTGCCGTCGATGACAAACACCAGATCATCGTCGAGGCGCAAGCCCATGGCACCGGCAGCGAACAGGCACTCCTGATGCCGATGGTCGAGGCCACCGCACCGCTGTGTACGCCGGACACATTGATCACGGCGGACGCCGGCTACCACTCCGACGCCAACCTCAAGGCCCTGGCCGAGCAAGACCGGCCGGCCCTGATCGCCGACAACCAGATGCGCCAGCGGGACGAGCGCTTCAAGGACCAGGCGAAGTACAAGGCCCAACCCGATCCGCTCTACGACAAGGCGCACCCGAAGAAGAGCGCCGGCCACTACCGGCCCAGGGACTTCGACTACGATGCGGACGCCGGCACCTGCCGCTGCCCGGCGGGGAAGCTGCTTTACCAAAACGGATCAAACTGCAATCACAACGGCCATCTGGCGGTGAAGTTCCAGGGCGCGTTGCGCGATTGCGGCCCCTGCGCGCTACGCGACAAGTGCCTGCGAAAGCCGGCAACGACGAAGACCCGACAGGTCAGTTTCTTCTACGGCAAGACATCGGGCGGCAAGGTGAGCTACATCGAGCTCATGAAGCGGGCGATCGACTCCGAACGAGGTCGACGGCTCTACGGCGGACGCTTCGCCACCGTGGAACCGGTGTTTGCCAACCTCCGGCACAACAAGGGGCTGGATCGCTTCACGCTGCGCGGGCAGAAGAAGGTGGATACGCAGTGGAAGCTCTTCTGTCTGGTGCACAACATCGAGAAGCTGGCGCACCACGGATATGGGCAGTAGGCGGAAGCAGACCTGAGGCAAAAGTCGGCGCTGGCGATACGGCGACTCGAGAACTCCGATGATGAAATGACGAATGGCGCGAAGAAATTCGCGCCATTCGGAGGGGATTTTGCGGGTGAAAAAGGGGTTTTTCTACAGCTTCAACGTCTGAATTCACCGGCGCTGCGCGGCTTCATCGCGCAGCGTCCGGTGGAAT
>CAZGQB010000485.1:0-1824 GCA_964527055.1 uncultured Sulfuritalea sp. | reverse complement strand
CGCGGTGAAGTTGCAGCGGTGGGTCTCGAACAGCAGCGGCCGGGCGCAGTCGATAAAGCTTTGAAGCAAGGGCGCCGTATCGCGCGCGCGGTGTCCCTTGACCGGCTCGAAGTAGGCGTCGCGCACCAGGCAGAGCAGCCCGCCGGATCCGTCGCCGTTGCGCAGTGCGGTACCGTCATCGACCAACTTTCCCGCCACATCGCGCGCCACGAAGCGCCTGCCGCAGGTCACCAGATAACGCAGGCCATCCCGCGTCCAGGCCTGCTCCACCGCGCGGGTCCAGGCAAAGGTATTCGGCACCACGACCGCTGGCGCATGGCCGAACAGCTGCCTGAAGACTTTCACTTCCGTCGCCACTTCGGCCTCGATCAGCGCCTCGGCGTGCTCGGTGGAGGGCAACTGCCGCGCATCGATCCAGCGGCTCTGGAGCCGGTCAGGCAGCAATTCGCTGTACTGGTCGCCACGTGCGAGCCAGTCTCGGACCGCGGGCTCGCGCGTCGCGACATCACAAACCACTGCGGGCATGAAATGCTCCATCCCGTGCAACTGCGCGGCGAACACACCATCGCCGATGCCTTGCCGGATCTCCTCGAGTATTGGCGCGTACGCCGGATCGTCGAGCAGCCGGCGGGCATAGACGAGGTCTGCACCAGGACGCAGCCTCACTGCGGGTGCGGCCAGCGTCACGCCGAGCGTCATCACGGGATGGCGTCCGCTGCGATCGCTATGCCGCGCCAGGATGAGGCGCAGCCGCCGCAGCGCCGTCGCCTGTTCCGCAGGCCCGGCGCCCCAATCATCGCTTTCGAAGATGACGATCGGCACGCGCAACGCGGGCTCGCACCACAGCGCGAGCAGCGGCTTGCGAAAAAGCGCCAGAAGCACTGCATTGGCGAGCAGCAAGCAGCCGCCAAGGACCAGGAATGCGAAACAAATATCGGGCAAACCGCACATCCGTCGGGAGGCGAAGGATCGTGCGGGAAGTCTAGCAGCAAACGGCGATGCCACCGCCCGCTGCTATACTGCGGCCGTTGTTTCCGCATCGCACAGGGTAGCCATGAGTACGCTTGCAGGATGGGCCGGCGCGCCGCAATCCAACATTCCCGCACCGGCCGAACTGCAGCAGATGCTCGCTGCTTCCTGGCGCGATGCCACGGCGCCGATACAGACCCATGTCGCCAACGGGTGCGCCGCTGCCGTCATACGCAGCCCCAAGCCCGCAAGCCTCTATCACGATGCGGACCTGCTGATCGCGATGACGGGCAACGTGTACTGGGAGGATGCGGCGCTACAGCAACTTGCCTCGGCGCAGGGCGATGCCCATGCCGCGGCACAGGCGTTCAGGCGCGGCGGCGAGCAGTTCCTGCCAGGATTGAACGGCTCCTTCGCGCTCGCCATCTCCGACGCGCGCCAGGGGCGCACGCTGCTGGCCATCGACCCGATGGGCATCGAGAAGCTGTGCTACACGCTGGCACAGGGCCAGCTCGTGTTCGGCAATTCCCTGCAGGGCCTGAAGGCGCACCGGGGCGTCAGCGCGTCGATTTCGAAGCAGGCGATCTTCGACTATTTCTATTACCACACCATTCCGGCGCCCCGAACCATCTACGAGGGCATGTTCAAGCTGGAGCCCGGCGAGCTGCTGATATTCGCCAACGGCAGCATCAGCCGCTCGAAATATGCGCCGATGCGTTTTCAGGACAACGGCAACGCGCCTGTCGAGCAGTTGGTGGCGGAGTTTCACCGCGCATTGACGGGCAGCGTCGGCCGCCCGTTGCAACTCTTCGACGACGTTGGGGCATTCCTTAGCGGGGGCACGGACAGTTCCTG
>CAZGQB010000484.1:0-1826 GCA_964527055.1 uncultured Sulfuritalea sp. | reverse complement strand
CTAGCAGCCTGTCGGACTTAGGCTCCCCCTGAAATTCACGATATGCGATAATAGCCCCTCAACTTGGGGTACCGCCATGGCCTTTCATCCAATCAATCGGGACACGAATTTTTTGCTGCCGCCCTCGGTGCAGGAATGGTTGCCTGAAGGGCACTTGGCGCGCTACATCGTGGATGTCGTCGAAGGACTGGACCTTTCGGCGATGGAGCGGGCCTATGCGGGTAAAGGCAGTCATGCCTACCATCCGGCCACGCTGATGTCGTTGCTGATTTATGGCTACGCCACCGGCACGTTCTCCAGTCGCCGGATTGAGCGGGCGACCTACGACTCTCTGGCGTTCCGCTTTATCGCCTGCAACCGGCATCCGGATCACGACACGCTGGCGGCTTTCCGAAGGCGCTTTGGTGAAGAGTTCCAGTCCGCCTTTGTTCAGGTGCTCCAGGTCGCCCGTGAGAACCAGCTCTTGAATCTCGGCAATGTCAGCCTGGATGGCTCCAGGATTCACGCCAATGCCAGCCGTCATAGCGCACTGTCCTATGGCCATGCCGAAAAGATTGAGAAGCATTTGAAAAAGGAAGTGCAGGAGCTGATCGCGTTGGCGGAGTCAGCGGATCAATCCGAGGTTCCGGACGGCGTCAAGCTGCCGGAGGAGATTAGCCGCCGTGAAGACCGGCTGGCCGCGATTGCAGAGGCCAAAGCCAAGATAGAAGCCCGGGCCAAGGAGCGTTTTGACCGTGAGCAGGCCGAATTCGACGCCAAGGTGGCCGCCCGCACCGCCAAAGCGGAAGAGACGGGCAAGAAGGCCGGGGGTAAGGAGCCCAAGCCGCCGGTGCCGGGGCCGCGCGCCAAGGATCAGATCAATCTGACCGATGAAGAGTCGCGGATCATGAAGATGCCCGGCGGCGGCTTTGAGCAGTGCTATAACGCCCAGGCCGCCGTGGATACCGGCTCGATGCTGATTGTGGCGACGGATCTCACCCACGCGGGCAACGACAAGGAACAGGTTGTGCCGATGCTCGCGAAATTGCAGGCGAATCCTGAGGGCCTGAACAAGCCTGAAGCGCTGCTGGCCGACACGGGCTATTACAGCGAGGCCAATGTGGAGGCCTGCAGAGCGGCTGGCATTGAGCCACTCATCGCCGTCAAACGGGACGAGCACCACCCGGACTGGCGTGAACGCTTCACGGAGCCTCCGGCGCTGGCCGAAGGGGCCTCCCCGGTTGACACCATGAAGCACAAACTGAAAACCAAGGCTGGGCGTGCCGCCTATGCACTACGCAAGCAAACGGTGGAGCCGGTATTTGGCATCATCAAATCGGTGATGGGATTTAAGCAGTTCCTGCTACGCGGAAAAGCCAAAGCCCAGATTGAGTGGACACTGGTTTGCCTGGCGTGGAATTTGAAACGCATGGCCGTATTGCGTCTGAAGTAAGGCCATAGAGGGGGATTCGTGCGTTTTTTGCTCAAAAATGACTGATTTTTGATAAATTAACCCTGTTTTTTCTTCAGGATTGGGGATAAGTCCGACAGGCTGCTAGGCGGAGAATCACTATAAACGATCTAAAATTTGCCTTATCGCTGCATCGTTCGTCATGGCTTCGTCCGCAGCTTTCTTTTTTCGATAAGCCAACTCATTGCAACCCACAGGTCGAGCCTTGACTTCCATGGAGCGGCCTCGACGTCCAACTCTCGCTTGCAGATGGTCTGCGAATCTGGTCGCCATTTGTTCATCTCCGATGAAAATACACTTCTTGCAGAGTCGACCATGCAAGGACATATACATTGTCGCTACCTGATTCTCACCGACATAATCCATGAAACCAGAT
>CAZGQB010000483.1:0-1843 GCA_964527055.1 uncultured Sulfuritalea sp. | reverse complement strand
CCCGGTGCACCCTGTCCCCGGCACGCGCCACGGCAAGTTCGGCCTTGTCGGCGACGAGCGCGGCATGCAGTCGCTGTACCAGATCGGCCGGCAGGAAGGGCGAATCGCAGGGTACGGTCGCGACCAGCGGCGTCGCCGCCTGCGTCAGCGCGGCATGCAGTCCGGCCAGCGGACCGGCAAAATCGGGGATCCGGTCGGGCAGCACGGGGCAGCCGAAAGCGGCGTAGCGTTGCAGGTTGCGGTTGGCGCTGATCAGCACCGTGCCCACCTGCGGTGCCAGGCGTTCCAGAACCCACTGCACCATGGGCCGGCCCCGCAGCTCCTGCAGGCCCTTGTCGACGCCGCCCAGGCGCCGCCCCTCGCCGCCGGCGAGGATCACGCCGGTGATGTCCTGCCGGGTCACGACAGCGTTTTCCAGACCATGGCAACGCCGTCGAGCAGCAGGTCGCCGATGTCGGCATCGAGCACGGTGCCGCGCTCGCGCTGGCGCCGGCTGCGTTCGCGTTCGGTGAGCAGGACCGCTTCGGCGAGCGCCGTCGGGTCGGTCGGCGCCGCCTGTTTCGCCGCGGCACGGTGGTAGCCGGCCAGGGCCTGCTCCACCGCCTGCGGGTCGAGGATCGCGATCGGCGCGCGACAGTGGCCGCAGGCGCTTTGCTTGCGGATGTCCACCGGCGCGCCGCAGCCGGTGCAGCGCACTACTGCGATGCGGGCGCTGATCTCCCGGATCTCGGCCCCGCTCAACTGGCGCACGAAGCCCTTCTCGATCATGAACTGGGCAAAGCTGATGAAGCGGCCGTGCTGGCCGCAGCGCTGGTAATTGAACAGCCCGCTCTTGACCCGATCCTGCGACTGGATCAGCCGCTCGTTGCAGCGCGGGCAGCGCAAGGGGCTGGCCAGCGGCAGGCGCTGGTCGTCGCGACGCTCGTGGATCAGCTTGAACAGGTCGATCACGCCGGCCGGCGCCAGGTGCAGGCTTTCGTAGTCGTCGAACCAGATGCCCTGGCAGGCAAAGCACAAGTCGAGCTCGACTTCGCCGGCGAGCTTGCGCGGGAAGCGATGCGCGCCCATCGGTGCGCGGCAGGACGGACAGGCAGGTGGCGACATCGCGCTCAGAACACCAGCGTCGCCCATTCCGGGTCGAGTGCGCGATCGACGAAGGCGCTGGCGGCAATGGTGCCGCCAAATTCCGGGATCAGCACCTCGTCCCCGCCGACCAGCGCGCCCATGGCCATGGCGCAGGCGCGCAGGCTGACACCGAGGTTGGTCGCCTGGCGCAGCATCTGGTAGATCGAGGTCTCGGTGCCGGGCCAGGGCCGCAGGCCGTCGGCGACACCGGCTACCAGCAGGCGCACGGCGGGGCCGGCGAAATGGATCTCCACCTCGCAATCGAAGGCCGCCGCCGCCGCCGCATGCACGAAGGGCGTGGCGCACAGTTGCGGGCGCTCGGGTGTCGCCGACCAGAGCAGGATGGCGAGTTTTTTCCGGTGCCGGTCGGTGCTCACTCGATCTCCGCCTCGGGTTCGATGCGCCGGATGTGGGCGCGATAACTCACGGCATCCACCAGCCTCGCACGTTCCGTCTCCCAGGCCGTGGGTCGGCCGCGCACCATCCAGCCGGCGACGTAGGGGTCGCTGTTGAGCACGGCAGGACGCTCCTCGGCAGCCTCGTTGGCTGCGGTCAGCGCGAAGGAAAGCGGCGCATGCACGGCGAGCACGGTCTTGGCGCATTCGACGGTACCCAGGCCGCGACCGCGCTCGACCTCGGCGCCCGTCGGCTTTGCGGTGAAGGCGATGATCTCGCCGGCGAGGAAAACGCCGAAGGCGCTGGCGCCGATCACCACCTC
>CAZGQB010000482.1:0-1843 GCA_964527055.1 uncultured Sulfuritalea sp. | reverse complement strand
CGCTGATCACCGGGCCGGTGGTCGGCAACATCGGCGAGATCACGCCCAAGGCGCTCACGGTTATCGCCGACGATAAAGCCAAATCCGCCGGAACGCCCAATCCGCCCTTTACCGCAAGTTATTCCGGCTTCGTCGCCGGCGAGGGTTTGGGCGATTTGGGCGGGTCGCTGCTGTTTTCCACCCCGGCCAACGTCGCATCGCCTGTCGGGATCTACCTGGTGACTCCGTCCGGCCTGACTTCATCCAACTACACGATAGGTTTCATTGACGGGCTATTGTTCGTCGCGGATCCCGCGACGGCGAGCAACCGGGCGGCGGCGGGCGCGATCATCAGCATCTTTGCGATTGACGACCGTCTCATTCGCACATCGGTCGAGCCTGGCGGGGGCCTGGTCGACGCCCTCAACCCGCAGCCGCCTCCGACCGAGAAGCAGGTCTCGGCCTTCATTTCCGTTGTCGACTGCGGGATCAACCTGCCGGGTTCGGTCTGTAACTCCCGCTGAGTCGCAGGCTGCGGTCACGGCTTGCCCGGCTTCATCATCTCGGCGATCTACTGTCGGTAGGCGGGCAGGCCGTTGCGGCTGAAGGAAAATCGGGATTCGATTTCCTGCCGCGCGTTGCGACGAACGATGTCGGTCTGCGCCTGGTCCTGCGCCAGCGCGGCCAGCGCCTTTTCGACCAGTTGCTCCCGGTTGAAGAAGTCGAAAAGGTAGCCGTTGTGGCCGTCACGGATGACTTCCCGTACCGGCGCGGTGGCCGACCCGATCACGGGTGCGCCGCAGGCCATCGCTTCCAGCATCGACCATTACAGCACGAACGGATAGGTCAGGTAGATGTGCGGCCGGCTGACCTGCATCAACGACAGGTAATCCGCATAGGGCAGGCGGCCGACGAAATGCGTGCGTGCCCTGTCCAGGCTGCCGCCCACTTCGGCCAGGAGTTGGTCCCGGTAGTTCTGGTACGGCGCGGGCGCCGCCTTGCCGTAGCTCACGCCGTCGCTGCCGACGATGACGACGTGGGCATGGGGCTGTCGCCGCTGCAGTTCGGGCAGGGCGCGCATGAAGACATGGAAGCCCCGGTAAGGCTCAAGCTGCCGGCTGACATGGGTGATCGCCGTGTCGGCGCGCGTCAGTGTCCGCCCGCCGGCGATGTCGAACGTCGCGCCCGGCTCCGGCCGGCCGATAGAAAGACTCGAAGTAGGCGATCAGCAGCGCGGCGGGAAACACATCCTTGATAACAGCAATTCACCCCAGGCCGGGTGGCCGATGACGAGGTCGGGGACGAATCCCCTGGCCTGCAGCGGCAGGCAGGCGCGAACCACATTCTGGCCACGGCGGATGGCGGTCTCGAAGCTGGCGAGGTAGTGGTGCGAGGTAGACTTCTTTGGTGGCCGCGACCGGCCGGCTCGGGCGCGTGACGGGGCGCGAAATGCCGCCGCGGCCCCGATGTCGCCGTGTCGCCGGCGCCGACTTTTCATGCGCTGCCCGCCTGCCGGCTGAAAACTGTTGCGCGACGGAAACAAAATCTTTATAGTCATCGCCATGACTGCGACGTTTGCCATTTCCGCGTTGTTCCTCGCCGTTACCGGCGCGCTCGTTGCGCGCCTGCCGCTGCGCGCGGGGCTGCTGCCGCTGCTGCGCCGCGCGCGCTAAAACACCCCCCTCCCACAATCCGGTTGTACATAGTGCCCGCCTCCGCGAGGAGCGGTCTTGTCGATCTTTACTCATTTCCCCGGCGACGACGTCCGATTTCGAAGGATCAGGTGCCGGCAGCCAGCGAAACCCTGCATTCTCAGGAGATAAACATGTCCAAGGAACACTTGATCATTTTCGATACCACCTTG
>CAZGQB010000481.1:0-1844 GCA_964527055.1 uncultured Sulfuritalea sp. | reverse complement strand
GGGAAAGCTCCCGCAGCCAGTCGTTTCCGGGGGGTGCGAGAACGTCCATCAGGCTCATGGCGCGCCGGGTCATTTTTTGCTCCTTTGCTTCCTGGATCAAGTGCGAGGCCGGAATTGGCGTGTCCGGGGTCACGTCCGCCCGATTCACTGGCGACATAAAGGCGAAGGCGCCACCGAAGCGACGCCTTCGGGCGGCTGGAAGGGGAGGACCAGCCGCCGGGGGAAAAGCGTCAGCGCGCCAGATAAAGGCGCGAGTCGGCGAGAAATCTGAGAATTGCTTCGGCTTGCATGTTCGGCTCCATTGCGTCTTCCATTGCGGCTCGATCCGGTTGAATGGATTTATAGATTGGGCCGGGGCCGATTGGTTCAATGGCTGCGATGGCGAATTGCAACAACTTGTTTCGTGGCGGTCGGGCGCCGCCGCTCAGCCGTCCCCGACCCGGCCGCGGCCCGCCTTCAGCCTGCCGCGCAGGACCTTGCTGTCCACGCGGCGCCGTTGCGAACCGCGCGTCGGTTTGGTGGCGCGGCGCGGGCGGGGAACGAAGGCAGCCTGCGCGATCAGCTCGCGCAGGCGCTCGAGGGCGGCGAAACTGTTGCGCTCCAGGCTGCGGAATTGCTGCGCCTTGATCACCACCACGCCCTCAGCCGTGATGCGCTGGTCCTTGCATCCCAGAAGGCGCGCCTTGAGCTCTTCGGGCAGCGAGGAGGCCCGGATGTCGAAACGCAGATGCACCGCGTTGGAGACCTTGTTGACGTTCTGGCCGCCGGCGCCCTGGGCGCGTATCGCGGTGAACTCGACTTCGTCCTCGCGCAGCAGGGATGCGGCTTCGGCGGGGGTCATGGCGCGGGAGGCGAAAAGTCGGCGCTGGCGGTACGGCGCTGGCGGTGCGGCGCTGCGGCGCTCAGCCGGCGCTGTCCTGCAGCAGATGCACCTTGACCCGCTTGCCCTTGAGCGTGCCGGCCGCGAGCTTGCGCACCGCTTCGCGCGCGATGCCGCGCTCGACGGCGACATACGTGGTGGTGTCGGTGACGTTGATCTTGCCGACCTGTTCCTTGCTGAAACCGGCCTCCCCGGTCAGCGCGCCGAGCACGTCGCCGGGACGGATCTTGTCCTTGCGCCCGCCGAGGATCTGCAAGGTGGCCATGGGCGGCAGCAGGGGCGGCCGCGGCTTGCCCGGCGGCTTCTGCAGTTCGCCCAGAGTGTGCCATTCGATCTCGTGGCCGAGGGCTTTTTCGATGTTGTCGACGCGTGCCATCTGGTTGCCGCTGACCAGGCTGAAGGCCCAGCCGGCCTGGTCGACACGCCCGGTACGGCCGATGCGATGGACATGCACCTCGGTGTCCGGCGTGACATCGACGTTGATCACCGCCTCCAGCTGGTCGATGTCGAGGCCGCGCGCGGCGACGTCAGTGGCGACCAGCACCGAGCAGCTGCGGTTGGCGAACTGCACCAGCACCTGGTCGCGTTCGCGCTGCTCCATCTCGCCGTGCAGGGCGAGGGCGACGAAGCCTTCGGCGCGCAACTGGTGCAGCAGGTCGCGGCACTGCTGGCGCGTATTGCAGAACGCCAGGGTGCTGACCGGGCGATAGTGGTGAAGCAGAAGGCCGACCGCAGCCAGCTTCCGGTCCGCATCGACCTCATAGAAGCGCTGGCGGATCTTGCCGGCCTCGTGCCGCTCGGCCAGGGTGATGCGCTGCGGCCGGCGCAGGAAGGCCTGGCTGAGCCTGGCGATGCCTTCCGGATAGGTGGCCGAGAAGAGCAGCGTCTGGCGCGTATTCGGACAGGCCCTGGCGACGGTGGCGATGTCGTCGTAAAAGCCCATGTCGAGCATGCGATCGGCTTC
>CAZGQB010000480.1:0-1849 GCA_964527055.1 uncultured Sulfuritalea sp. | reverse complement strand
TTTTCGAAACGCCAGATCACGCAGTTGGGCATCGCTCCGTCGAAGATGCGCACATCGCCCAGATCGATCAGGGTCGTAAAGCTGCCCTGCTCGAACAGCCAGGCATTGAGCCGAGCCGCGCCGGTCGCCTTGAGGAATTCACGCGGGGTGATAAAGATCAGCTCCCCGCCGGGGTTCAACTGGCGCACCGCCTTTTCGATGAAGTGGCAATACAGGTTGGCATGGCCATTGAGCAGTCGCGACCGCAGCCGGGCGACCGTGTGCGGATGGATGTCGCGCGCCTTGACGTAAGGCGGGTTGCCGATGATGGTGTCGAACCGCTGGCGCTCTGGATAATCGAAGAAATCCATGTTGAGCGCGCCTGGCGGGCAATGGCGTGCATCCATCTCGATCGCTACACAGCCGGGTAGATGGCGCGAAAAGGCTCCGTCGCCACACGCCGGGTCGAGCGTCCGGCCGTGGTTCTGTCGCAAGCCCAGCATACGTTCGACGATGGACAACGGGGTAAAAACCTGTCCCAGGGTGGCGACATCCAGAGCGGTAGAGGTCATGGCGCAACAAAGATAAAAAAGGGCAGGCGCAAAATCAGGTCGCCCGAAGAACCAGACAGGACGGGCTTCTTCAGGGCATGGCCCGAAGAAGCGCGTCCCTGCTTGATCTTGGCGTGGTGCCCGAAACTCATGGACGCGGCTGCTGGCGGGCGGTCTGTCGGCGCAGGACGAAGCGGGCAAAGCGCTCCGGAAAATGACGCACCAGCAGCGCCGTCAGCCCATATTTGACGAGCTTGCCCACCACCATCAAGACAAACACGATCGGCAGGCTGGGCTGACCCAGGGCGAACACCGCCAGCGTGGGCGCTTGTGGCACCGGCAGCACGGCGACTCCCAACAGCCCGGGCAGCCCCCATTCGACCAGCCAGCTCACCATCTGCTGGCCTGCACTCGATGCAAACACTGCCGGGAATGCGGCCTGCACCTGTGGCCAGCCCCAGGTGTGAAACAGCCAGACCAGAGTGGTCGCACCCAGCCCGCTGCCCAGCGCAGCCATCCACACCACGGCGCGCAACTGGCGCGGCGCGATCAACACGGCGACGGCGACGGTCACCGTCACCGGCAAGGCCATGAAGACCGTCTGGGCGTAAGCCAGCAGGCCGATCACCGGGGCCAAGGCCCGGTGATCGGCGGCGCGCTTGAGCAGGCGCTGAATCAGTGCTTCGAGGAATTCGCGCAACATGGCTGCAAAGGCTGTCTGCCATCAGATGCCATAACCGCCGGAAACCGCAATGGTCTGGCCGGTGACATAGGCTGCCGTGGCCAGATACAGTGCGGCTTCGGCGACTTCACGCGGTTGACCGAAACGTTTCACGCACAGATTGCGCAGCACCGCCTGATGCCAACGCTCGTCGAAATGCCCTTCGTCGCGCAGGCGCAAAAAGATGCCGCTCTCGATCACGCCCACCGCCACCGCATTGGCACGAATGCCATGTCGGCCTTCCTCGCGGGCGATGCCGCGCAGCAGCGCGTCGTTGCAGGCCTTGGGTGCCACCGACAGCGCATCGCCATCCGGCCAGCGCTGCATGCCGCAGGTGGACAAATGCACATAACTGCCACCGCCGTGGGCGCGCAGATGAGGCAGGGTGTGATGCACCAGATTAAAAAACCCGTGGGCATCGGCATCGATCACGGCCCGCCATTGCGACACCGTGAGCTCGCTGATGCGGCGCTGGTCAATGTCAGAACCGGCAGCCATCACCACCGTATGAATGCGGCCTTGCGCAGCGACCCGGGCCACCAGCGCGCCCACCGCCTCAGCATCGGCAAGATCGACGGCATGCACATGCGCCACGCGG
>CAZGQB010000479.1:0-1849 GCA_964527055.1 uncultured Sulfuritalea sp. | reverse complement strand
ATGTGGTGATGATGCTGCGCCTGCAGAACGAGCGCATGCAGGGCGCGCTGCTGCCCTCGACGCAGGAATACTTCAAGTCCTGGGGGCTGACGCCGGAAAAGCTCGCGCTGGCCAAGCCCGACGCCATTGTCATGCACCCGGGGCCGATGAACCGCGGCGTCGAGATCGACTCGGCGGTGGCCGACGGTGGCCAGGCCGTGATCCTGCCGCAGGTCACCTTCGGCATTGCCGTGCGGATGGCGGTCATGGCGATGCTCGCGGGGAACTGATCTGACACCATGAAAATCCACATCAAGAACGGCCGCCTGATCGACCCCGCGAGCAAGACCGACAAGCCGCTCGACGTGTTCATCGCGGCGGGGCGAATAGTCGGCGTTGGCCACACGCCGGCCGGCTTCGAGCCGAACAGCGTGCTCGATGCCACGGGCTGCATCGTCTGCCCCGGGCTGGTCGACCTGGCGGCGCGCCTGCGCGAGCCGGGCTTCGAATACCGCGCCACGCTGGAATCGGAAATGGCGGCCGCGGCGGCGGGCGGCGTCACGTCGCTGGCCTGCCCGCCGGACACCGATCCGGTACTGGACGAACCGGGCCTGGTCGAAATGCTGACCCACCGCGCGCGGCTGCCCGAGTTTGCCCACGTGCATCCGGTGGGCGCGCTGACGGTGCAACTGGAGGGCAAGGCGCTGACCGAAATGGCGGAGCTGGCGGAAGCCGGTTGCGTCGCCTTCGGCCAGGCCAATCGCGCCATCGTCGACACCCAGGTGCTGCTGCGCGCCATGATGTACGCGGCGACGTTCGATTTCCCGGTCTGGCTGCAGGCGCAGGATCCCTTCCTGGCCAGGAAGGGTGTCGCCCACGACGGCGAGGTTGCCGCCCGCCTCGGCCTGGTCGGCATTCCCGTGGCGGCGGAAACCATCGCCCTGGCCACCATCCTGCACCTGGCCAACGAGACCGGCGCGCGCGTCCATGTCACCCGCATCTCATCGGCGGCCGGGGTCGACATGATTGCCGCCGCGCGCGTCGCCGGCATCGAGGTCACCTGCGACGTGGCGGTTCATCACCTGCACCTGTGCGAGATGGACGTCGGGTTTTTCGATGCCCACGCCCGGCTCGATCCGCCGCTGCGCGCGCAACGCGATCGCGATGCCTTGCGCGCGGGGCTCGCTTCCGGCGCGATCAACGCGCTGTGTTCGGACCACACGCCGGTCGATGACGACGCCAAGCAGATGCCCTTCGACGAAGCCGAGCCCGGTGCCACCGGCCTCGAACTGCTGCTGCCGCTGACGCTGAAGTGGGCGCGGGAAATCAAGCTGCCGCTGGTGACGGCGCTGGCCCGCGTCACCTCCGATCCGTCGCGCATCCTCGGCATCAAGGCGGGTAGCCTCCGCCAGGGCGCGGCGGCCGACATCTGCGTCTTCGACCCGGTGGCCGAATTCAAGGTGAGCCGCGAAAGCCTCAGGAGCCAGGGCAAGAACACGCCCTTCCTCGGCATGGAATTTCCCGGCCGGGTGCGCTACACGCTGATCGACGGCCACCTGGCCTTCGACGGCACGCTCGCTTAAGGCTGCTCGCACCGTCCGCGTTTCCTGCTGAAAGCCGGTCAGCCTTTGCTGCCGGCGGGGAGCAATCACCGAGCGATCATGGGTGCGGCAACGGCTGCGCTTCAGTCCGCCAGTCCCCAGGCATAGGACTCCATGGACAGCACCCCGTAGGTGGTTTCGCCCGCGATGATCCGCGCGGCGCCTTTCCCCGCATTGGCGCCGATGGCGACCAGCAGCGGCAGGAAGTGTTCCTCGGTGGGATGGGCGCGCGCGGCATGGGGCGCCTGCCGCCGGTAGTCCGCCAGCGT